>JBOFJM010000643.1:0-4808 GCA_051656825.1 Kluyvera sp. | reverse complement strand
AAGGGGACACCGTAGGCGTTGTCGATAACCAGCGGGATGCCGTGCTGGTGCGCCAGCGCATCAAGTTGCATCAGTTCTTCATCGGTGACCACGTTACCGGTTGGGTTGGTTGGGCGCGAGACACAAATCATCCCCGTGTCTTTCCCGATCGGCAGGTTGTCGAAATCTACGTGATATTTAAACTGGCCTTCCGGCAGCAGTTCAATATGCGGGCGCGTTGAGACAAACAGGTCGTCTTCAAGCCCGGCATCGGCGTAGCCAATGTACTCCGGCGTGAGCGGAAACAGCACCTTGCGCGTCGAGCCATCCGCGCGTCGCCCGGCGAACAGATTGAACAAGTAGAAAAACGCGCTTTGGCTGCCGTTTGTCAGTGCAATATTCTGCGGTTCAATCTCCCAACCTAATTCATCGCGCAGCATTGCCGCGAGAGCGGTAAGAAGCTCGTTCTTGCCCTGCGGGCCGTCGTAATTGCATAGCGCTTCAGCGACTTTGCCGCTTTCCAGCATCTCCGCCAGTAGATTATTAAAGTACGCCTTCATCTCTGGGATCTGCGCCGGATTACCACCGCCGAGCATAATGGCGCCTGGGGTGCGTAAGCCGTCGTTGAGGTCTTCCATCAGGCGTGTAATGCCGGAATGGCGGGTGAATTTGTCGCCGAAAAGTGAAAATGTCATAACCGAGTTTCTATTGCCCATTCTGTGAGGTAGATAACGATAACGCCACTCACGGGATGGTGCAAATGCCCTGCCGGAAGGGCTTTTAGCGAATAAAATGGCTTATTTATGGGTTAGTGGTTTTTTATTCTAAAGAGGCCGCCGCGATGGTTGTGCTCATCCTGGTGAAAGGATAGGTGAAAGGGCTGAGTGACGAAGCTCAAAAAATGAGCTGAAATGAGAGGTGAGCGATATTTTGCCGTCGTCATTTGGCATATGCTGAATCGCGTCCGTTTGCCCATTTAGGAGTCGGACTATTTTCTGAACGTGCGTTTTAGGGCTATTTTTGTTATAATTTGAGATTCCGCTCTCAATTTTTTGAAATAATAAGGTGTTGGAATGCATATATCCGACCAGGAGACCTAATGATATCGACTCCCATTCGACGATATGGGGCAGCGATACTAATGTTACTCATCTGCACATTTTCAGGTGGGGTGTTCGCAAAAACACACACGGTAACAAAGCATCATAAAGCCTCGGTAACAAAGACAAGTTTTCATAAGGCCAGCAGTAAACAAGAGTATTCTCGCAATAGTGTAAAGAGTAGTTCACTTCCTGATTTGCGAAAATACCCTTCCGGGACACCAAGGAAAAAAGCGTTTCTCCGGACGGTAATGCCTTATATCACAAGTCAAAATGCTGCCATTACGGCGGATCGTAACTGGTTGGTTTCCAAACAGTACGAAGGCCGTTGGTCGCCGTCTGAACGTGCGCGTCTGAAAGAGATCGCTGCACGCTATAAAGTGAGCTGGAACGGCAATACCCGTAAAGTGCCGTGGAACTCACTGCTTGAGCGTGTTGATATTATTCCAGGTAGCATGGTTGCCACGATGGCCGCAGCCGAAAGCGGCTGGGGTACGTCTAAACTGGCTCGCACCAATAACAACCTGTTCGGCATGAAGTGTGGCCGTGGGTGCAAAAACGGTACGGGGTCGGTGAAGGGTTACACCAAATTTAACTCAGTGAAAGAGTCCGTACAGGCGTACGCGGCGAACCTGAATACCCATCCGGCCTATGCCTCGTTCCGTAAGTCGCGCGCGCAGTTGCGTAAAGCGGATCAGGAAATCACCGCTACGGCGATGATTCATAAGCTGAAAGGTTATTCGACCAGAGGGTCGAGCTATAACGACTATCTGTTTGCCATGTATCAGGACAACCAGCGTCTGATTGCGGCACATATGTAAGTAAGCTGAGCTGAACATGAAGAAGGCCTTCCCGTGGGAAGGCCTTTTTTTATAGCGGTATTAACGCCTCGCTATGCTTCTCGCGATACTCTTTTGGCGTGGTGTCGTACTCTTTTTTGAATACGGAGTAAAAGTATTGCAGCGACGGGTAGCCACACATCTGTGAGATTTCGTTAATCGACAGCGATGTCGATACCAGCAGGCTACGTGCTTTCTCCAGCTTTTCACTGTGGATCACCGCATGAATGGTTTCGCCCACTTCCTCTTTGAAGCGCTTTTCGAGGTTAGAACGCGAGATGCCAACCGAATCCAACACCTGTTCAACCTTGATGCCCTTGCAGGCGTTATTGCGGATGTAATGCATGGCCTGGATAACGGCAGGGTCGTTCAGTGAGCGGTAGTCCGTTGAGCGGCGCGCCATCACGCGCATCGGCGGTACTAACACCCGCTGTAGCGGCAGCACTTCGTTATCCAGTAAGCGTTGCAACAGCTTTGCCGCCTGGTAACCCATTTGCCGTGCGCCCTGAGCCACGGATGAAAGCGCGACGCGCGATAGGTAGCGGGTCAACTCCTCGTTATCAATGCCAATCACGCACAGTTTTTCGGGCACGGGAATATGTAAGTGTTCGCACACCTGGAGAATATGCCGCGCTCGCGCGTCGGTTACCGCGATAATGCCGGTTTGCGGCGGCAGCGTTTGCAGCCAGTCTGCCAGCCGATTTTGCGCATGTTGCCAGTTTTCTGGCGCAGTTTCCTGCCCCTGATAAATGACGCCACGGTATTTCTCTTTGGCGACAATTTGGCTAAAGGCATATTCACGCTCCTCGGCCCAGCGTTTGCCACTGGCGGCGGGCAGGCCATAAAACGCGAAACGATGCACCCCTTTCTCTTTGAGATGCAAAAATGCGCTTTGCACCAGCGCATAGTTGTCGGTGGCGATATAGTGAACGGGCGGGTAATGCTGCGGGTTATGATAAGAGCCGCCGACGCCGACGATAGGCACATCGACGTCGGTTAGCAGGGCTTCAATGGTTGGATCGTCATAGTCGGCAATGACGCCATCACCCAGCCACTCTTTGATATTTTCGATCCGCGCGCGAAAATCTTCTTCAATGAAAATATCCCACTCGGATTGCGATGCCTGTAGGTATTCTCCCACACCTTCAACCACTTGCCGGTCAAAAGCCTTGTTGGCATTAAATAACAGGGTTACGCGGTGACGTTTTCCAAACATGGTTCAGGCTTCCTGGTGAATCATGAGGGCTTGCCGCAACACCACGGCCAGCGATTAAGCGCGCCGTTTGGTGGCAGAATCCATCCAGACGGCAAGTAACAAAATGGCACCTTTGACGATATATTGCCAGAACGTGGGGACGTCCATCATACTCATTCCGTTGTCGAGTGAAGCCATAATAAATGCCCCCATCACCGCACCGGCTACGCTGCCGACGCCACCTGCGAGGCTGGTTCCGCCGATGACACAGGCGGCGATGGCGTCCAGTTCTGCAATGTTCCCCGCCGATGGCGAGCCTGCGCCCAAACGCGAGCTAAGAATCAGCCCGGCAATGGCGACCATCAGGCCATTAATGGCGAATACCGCCAGTTTGTTGCGTTCAACGTTAATCCCGGACAGCCGCGCCGCTTCAATATTGCCGCCAATCGCGTAAATTCGCCGCCCAAAGGCGGTGCGCGTCGCCATAAACATTCCCGCCAGCAGCAGCAACGTCAGCAATAATACTGGGGTTGGCACACCGCGATAGTCATTGAGCAACCAGATGGCGCCCAGCACAATGACGGCTGTTAGCGCCTGGCGCCCAACCATGCCGGTTGAGGCCGGTGTTGCCAGCCCTAACGACTGGCGGCGCATTCGCCCGCGCCACTGCCAGGCCACAAACGCCATCAGCCCCAATGCCCCGAAGGTAAAGCCGATGCCGTCCGGCAGATAGCTTTGGCCGATTTGCGACATGGCGGCGCTGGTAGGCGACACCGTCGTGCCGTTGGTTATGCCAATCAGAATGCCGCGAAAGGCGAGCATCCCCGCCAGGGTGACGATAAACGACGGTACTTTGCGGTAGGCAACCCACCACCCGTTCCACGCGCCAAGCACCAGACCCATCGCCAGCGTCACAATGATGGTGAGCGGCAGCGGCCAGCCAAGCCAGACGTCAAAAATAGCCGCCGCGCCGCCCAACAACCCCATCATCGAGCCGACGGAGAGGTCAATCTCGGCGGAGATGATGACGAACACCATGCCTACCGCGAGGATCCCGGTAATCGCCGTTTGGCGCAGCAGGTTAGACACGTTGCGCGCGCTCAGATATGCGCCCTCCGTCGTCCAGGTGAAAAACAGCATAATCACGATAATGGCCGCAATCATCACAAACACCTGCAAATTCAGCGATGCAAGCCGTAGCGCTGGGGCAGGCTGTTTAACTTCAGACAGATTGTTGTTCGACATGGCGTTCACTCCTCAAGGCGGCTTCCATTACGTTTTCTTGGGTCAGGTTCTGGTTTACCAGGTTGGCTTTCAGTTTGCCTTCGTGCATGACTGGCACCCGGTCGCTAAGACCCAGCACTTCCGGTAATTCAGACGAGATGACAATGACAGCAATGCCTTGCTGAACCAGTTGATTGATAAGTTTGTAGATTTCGTATTTCGCGCCGATATCAATACCGCGCGTCGGCTCATCAAGGATCAGAATGCGGGGGTTGAGCAGCAGGCAGCGCGCCAAAATCGCTTTCTGTTGGTTACCGCCGCTTAGCCGCCCGATAGCCAGATCTGGCGATGAAGTTTTCACTTTAAGGCGCTGAATAGACTGTAAAATACATTGCTGCTCTTTGGCGTCGTCCAGGCTGCCGAAAGCGTTGCTAAAATCATTCAACGCAGCGAGGGTCATGTTTTTGCCTA
>JBOFJM010000642.1:0-3268 GCA_051656825.1 Kluyvera sp. | reverse complement strand
TGATCAAGGTAATGATGTTTATACCCGTCAGGCCTATATTGGGTTGGGCAATGAACAATACGGCATTGTGACTTTCGGTAAACAATATGCCCCAACCGATTGGGGGCTGGGTATCGATACTACCTATGCCTTTGGCGGTAAAGCCAAACATGACACCGTGGGGATGTCGAGTGATATTGTGAACTCGGCGGCTATTTATTATTACACTAGCCAAAAATTCACCGTGGGCGTAATGGGGCAGGGTAATGATGACGTGGATAAAATAGGGTTTGGCAGTGGTTATGGTGACGGCCCGGATATGCACGATGCTTATCATGATGGTGCGGCAAGCGTTCACGGTGGCGCGGCAATGGCGGCACAATATCGCTTTGACAATGGTTTCGCTATTTCCGGTGCGGCGGCTTATAACAACTATACGGTTAATCAAGGCTCTGTAACCACCGATGTACCGTATGGTATGAACGGCGGCACGGTTCCTGTCACTACGGTGACTGGCCCATCCTATGACGGTAATACCTATTCCATGGGGATGAACGTCAAATACACCACCACCTTTGACGATTTTACCTGGTATAACGGCGCACAGGCGACCTATTACATCAACAGCGTTGATGACGTTCGTGCGGCGACCAGCGGCGCAAGCAATGCCACCGATGATCAGGAAACGGTGCTGGGGCTGGAATATGCCTCTCAGTTAAAAATTACCCCAGAGTGGAGCATTTACGCCAACTTTGACTGGACCGAAGGTGGCGATGCGATGGAGGGGCAGCATTTCCAATCCACCACATTGGGGACGGATTACTGGTTAGGTAAAAACGCGGTGACATATATCGAATACGGTTACGAAAAAGCGTATGGCAATAGCGACAGCTCTGACAACTTTAGCGATCATTTGGCCGCTGTAGGCCTGCGTATCTTTATCTAGAAGCGATTAAACCCAACCCTGTCTTATGCCAGTGGGGTGGGGAGGTTTTTTGCATTTCGTTGCTTGTTATTGCGTTGATGTCGCCGGAAAGGGAAGCGTTGTAGCGGGGACAATATTTAGCCAGACCAAACGGTCTGGCTTTTCTTTACCAGGCACAGATTAGATATTCTGCTGGGCGACCTGCGGTTCTTCTTCCGTCAGTAAACCTTCGTTTTGCGACAGCATCGCCGTCGCCACGCCGTTACCGAGAACGTTAATCGCCGAGCGTCCCATATCGAGGAAGTGGTCAATCCCCATCAGCAGCAAAATGCCCGCAACCGGAATATTGAAGCTCGGGATCGTCGCCGCCAGAACCACCAGCGCAGAGCGTGGCACGCCTGCAATACCTTTAGAGGCCAGCATCAGCGTTAGCATTAGAACGGCAATCTCGGTGAAGCTGAGGTGGATATTGTAGGCCTGGGCGATAAACATTGAGGCGAAAGAGCAGTACACCATGGAACCCACCAGATTGAATGAGTAACCAATCGGCAGTACGAAAGAGACAATATTGCGCGAACAGCCGAATTTGGTCAGTTGTTCCAGCGTTTTTGGGTATGCCGCTTCGGAGCTGCTGGTGGTAAACGCCACTAATACGGGGTCTTTCAACATGCTCAGCAGGCGGAACACCTCTTTTTTCAGCACCATGTAGCCAATCGCTACCAGCACGCAGCAGGTCAAGAATATCGCCACGTAATAACCGCCGATAAACGACGCGTAGTTCAGCAAAATCCCCAGCCCTTCGGTGGCGATAACCGACGAGATAGCGGCAAAGATTGCCAGCGGTGCGACGTACATCACGTAGCCGGTGACTTTCAGCATGATATGGGAAACTACGTCCAGCGAGGCCACCAGCGGCGCGTTGAACTTCTCGCCCAGCGACGCGCCACCAATACCGAAGAACAGCGAGAACACGACGATTTGCAGGATCTCGTTGTCTGCCATTGCGCCGACGATACTGGTTGGGATGGTGTGAGAAAGAAAACCTTTCAGCGACATACCGCTGACCGCAAGGCCAGTATCTACCGCATCTTTCGGAATCGCCAAATTCAAGCCGTGGCCTGGTTGTTGCAGGGTGACGATAAACAACCCTACCAGAATTGACAGTACCGATGAGCTGATAAACCACACCATCGCTTTACCGCCCACGCGCCCAATGGTCGAGGTTTCACCCAGTTTCATGATGCCCACGGTCAGGGTGCTAAAAACCAACGGCGCTATCACCATCTTAATGAGCCGCAGGAAGATATCGGTGAGCAGTGTGATGTTATTTGACCAGACTTCAATGGTCGTTGCTGATGCATAGGAATGGATCATTGCGCCGGTGAGAATCCCCGCCAGCATGAAAATCACGATAAAAATCGTGAGTTTATTTGCGTTTGCCACAAAAAATTACCCCGTCAGATTACGAAATTGCCCAGCGATGAAAAAATGATTTTTAGTTATGTAATGCCATCAATTCATTCATTACATAAATTGTATGAAAGTGGGGTGATTTACAACTTTTTTTAAGTTTTATAAAAAGCGTTGTGATTCGGTGGCACGCATTTGCGTATCGATTCAGCTCAGGCAACGGAGGCGATTTTTACTCCAGCGGTAACATAAAGTTTCTTTTTGGGATGCCGATAACAGCCCTAACAAGTCATAGAGAAGGTGCTGTATGTTAAACCGTATCCGCGTTGTCACACTGCTGATGTTGGTGCTGGTCGTCTTCGCACTTTTGCAGTTAGTCTCCGGGGGCTTTCTGTTCTCCTCGTTGCACCAAAACCAACAAAGCTTCGCTGTATCCAACACGCTTCGTACTCAACAAACGGAGCTAACCAAAGCCTGGGATCTGCTGTTGCAAACCCGCATCAATCTTAGCCGCTCGTCGGCACGAATGATGATGGACATCAACAACCAGCAGAGCAGCGCTAAAACCGAATTACTCAAAAATGCCAGAGCGACTCTGGCGCAGGCGGCCAGCCATTTCGACCGCTTTAAGCAGCTCGCGCCGCAGCCCGCGATGAGCGAGGTTAGCGCGCAAGTTGCGCAAACGTATCAGAACTACACCTCCGCGCTACAGGAGCTGATTGGCTTCCTGGAAAACGGCAACATGGATGCCTATTTTGCGCAACCGACCCAGGGAATGCAGACCGCGATGGGCGAGGCGATGACGCGTTACGCAACACAAAGCGAAGCGCTGTATCAACACGCCTTCACCACCAGTAGCCGTGACTACCAGTTTGCGCGCTGGCAACTGGTCATCATGGCGATTGTGCTGATCGCGGTATTGGTGTCGGCATGGTTTGGCATTCGCGCCATCCT
>JBOFJM010000641.1:0-1840 GCA_051656825.1 Kluyvera sp. | reverse complement strand
CCCGAAGCTGCGCGGCGCCTGCCTGCTGTTCGGCGCTGGCGCGGCGAAGCTGCTGGGCTAAATCCTGTTGCTGACTTGCGGCAAGCAACGACAGCATAAGCTGTTGCTGGGTGGCGGGCGTGAGCTGCGGATGCGGCTGGCGGCTCCACTGGCGCAGGTGTTTGCACCACAGCGCATAGGCTTGTGAACCGCTATCCTGCTGCGATAACGGGTTGTGCTGCGGCGCTTGCGGGGCAGCAAATAAGTCCACCGTTTCATTGAACAGGCCGCTGACTTTTTCCTCGCGCTGTTGCTGCACCTGGCACAGTGCCTCAAAGGCGCTGTGAGCCGGAAGCAGGCTTTCCAGCAGTTCGCCGTGGCGAGACGCATGTCCCTGCAATTCGCGGATCATCGCTTGTGCTTGTGCGGCGTCTTGCTGTGTTGAAGCCAATAACGACTGGCACAGCGCGCGGAGTTGTTGCTGATAACGGCTTGCCATCGCACTAAAGCGGCGCTGGCGTAAATCGGGCTGCGTGGCTTGCGATAACCACTCGATCAGGCGCTGTAAACTGCTGTGATCCAGCGCTTGTAGCGTGCCCCAGTGTTGGCCCGGTTTCCCCACCAACTGCTGAATGGCCTCATCAAAATGGCGCTGATGCACAAAGCGGTCATCTTCGGGCGTAATCGCCCAGACCAGCCCGGGCAGCTTATTCTCCTGCGTCGGTTGGGTTTCATTCACCCAGCGCAGCAGCGCTTTTGCCGTCGAGGGAATCGCCCGCCGCTGCGCCGTCGCGTTACAGACCAGCAGAATATCCGGCTGGCGCTGTTGGCGATAATGATCAAGTAACCAGCGGCATTTACAGGCCCACAGCGGTGAGTCATCGGTTATCGGCGGCAGCGGAATATCAATAATATCAACGTTATCCAGCACTCCGTGCTCGGCGCTGAGCACCAGTTCCACGCACAGCAGCGCCAGCGTCGCCACCGGAATACTTACCGCATTCTGTTGGCCTTCGGCGGTTAATGGATGCACCAGTACGGCATCGTCGCTGTCGCCGCCGGGGGTTAGAAATGCGTCCATCGGCAGGGTAAACGCATCGACCAGCAGACTCAGTGGCGCCATTACTTCCCGACGATTCCCCGCCTGATGCAACGTATGCGCTAGCGCCAGCCACTGCTGGGTTATCTCGTGTTGCTCGCCCCACAATAGCGACCACGCCCGGGCGCGGGCGGTGAGATCCAACGACGGCAGCAGATGCGCAAACTGATACCACAGCCCATCATCAATTTGCTGATACGACGACGGCAGCGTGTCACGCCAGAAACGGGCGATTGCCGCGATTTCCACAGGCGTAATACCAGGCACGAGCTGCGGTTGCCGCAGGCTTTGCCAGCCGCGTAGCCGCGTGGCGATAACGTCGCTGTCCGGTGGGCGAACATCGCCGCGCTGGAAGGCATGGGCGATAAACAGTTGTACCAGTTCGGCTTCGCTGATAAGCCGCAGGCGCAGCGGGAAGGCGTCGTCCGGCGTGGGCTGTTCGCGGCTAAAACGCAGCGCCATTTGGGTCAGACTGTGCCCTGGGTTGATATGGCTGAAGTAATCCAGCGTTTTGCTCCCAGCCAGTACCGACAAGCGGCCATCGCCGCTGCCGCACAGTGTGCGCAATAAATGCGCTTTTGAGGCCTGTGAATGGCCGAATAACGCAATGCTGGCGCGGCATTGTTGCGTGTCGCGGTGCGCCTGTTGTTGGGCATCCAGCGCCAACAGGCGAATCAACAGCGCATCGGCATCATCATCCAGCGCCGGATGCGTTTGTCGCGTGGCGGCGAGCCAGTCCATTACCGCAGGTAAAGTGGTCAT
>JBOFJM010000640.1:0-2539 GCA_051656825.1 Kluyvera sp. | reverse complement strand
ATTGGCAGCACGATAACGGTGTTAGTGCCTTTCGGGTAATAGTACAGACGCATTTCAGCGCTGTTGATGATGATGCCTTCATGCACGGTATCCGGCAGGATCAACTGCTGTGGGATATTCAGCACTGTGCCGCCTTTCGGCAGGAAGGTGTCCACCCCAGGGTTGGCTTCCAGCATGTTGGAAAGCCCCATCTGGTACTGCGCGGCGAAATATTCCAGCGGCTGAGTGTTGCCTTCTGGAATCGTAATAACCTGGTTCTGGCCGATAACACGGCTACCATCCGTCGGCAGCGGATACGTCACGGCCGAGGCGGACTTGCAGAAACCTACGACAGCGAGCGCCGCAGCGAAAAGCGTTGTTAATTTCATGTTCATGTTGTGAGAGGTATCAGTGCCATTACGGCGGTTGTTTGAGAATTCAGTCTGTTGGTAGAAGCGCATTATATGTGCATTCGTGGTCACAGGGAATTCGGATGTGTACGAAATCACATTTTTTTCACTTGAGTTACAGTTTAGTCTCCGGCAAAGGCGGGCGCTTTTTATTCGTACTTGTGGCATAATAGGCGGTTTGTCACATTCTTCAGGATACTCCCGTGTTAGTTACCAGCAACGTCACCATGCAGTTCGGCAGTAAGCCGCTGTTCGAAAACATCTCCGTCAAATTTGGCGGCGGCAACCGTTACGGCCTGATTGGCGCAAACGGGAGCGGCAAATCGACCTTTATGAAAATCCTCGGCGGCGACTTAGAACCGACGCTGGGCAACGTTTCCCTCGACCCTAACGAACGCATCGGTAAGCTGCGTCAGGATCAGTTCGCCTTTGAAGAGTTCAGCGTGCTGGACACCGTTATCATGGGCCACGGCGAACTGTGGGAAGTAAAACAAGAGCGCGACCGTATTTACGCGTTGCCGGAAATGAGCGAAGAAGACGGCTATAAAGTGGCTGATCTCGAAGTGCTGTACGGCGAAATGGACGGTTACTCCGCTGAAGCGCGCGCCGGTGAACTGCTGCTGGGCGTGGGGATCCCGCTGGAACAGCATTACGGCCCAATGAGCGAAGTCGCGCCAGGCTGGAAACTGCGTGTGCTGTTGGCACAGGCGCTGTTCTCTAACCCAGACATTCTGCTGCTCGACGAACCAACCAACAACCTGGACATCGACACCATTCGTTGGCTGGAGCAGGTGCTGAACGAGCGCGACAGCACCATGATTATTATTTCGCACGACCGTCACTTCCTGAACATGGTCTGTACCCACATGGCGGATCTCGACTACGGTGAACTGCGTGTTTACGCTGGTAACTACGACGAGTACATGACCGCTGCAACTCAGGCGCGTGAACGTCTGCTGGCCGATAACGCTAAGAAAAAAGCGCAGATTGCTGACCTGCAATCCTTTGTTAGCCGCTTTAGCGCCAACGCTTCTAAATCTCGTCAGGCGACTTCGCGCGCGCGTCAGATTGACAAAATCAAACTTGATGAAGTGAAGGCTTCCAGCCGCCAGAACCCGTTCATTCGTTTCGAACAGGACAAGAAACTGTTCCGTAACGCGCTGGAAGTGGAAGCGCTCAGCAAAGGCTTCGATAACGGCCCGCTGTTTAAAAACGTCAACCTGCTGCTAGAAGTCGGTGAAAAACTGGCGATCCTCGGCACCAACGGCGTGGGTAAATCCACGCTGATGAAAACCCTGGTTGGCGATTTAACGCCAGATAGCGGTACGGTGAAATGGTCTGAAAATGCGCAGATTGGCTATTACGCGCAGGATCACGAATTTGAGTTTGAAAATGACCTGACCGTCTTTGAATGGATGAGCCAGTGGAAACAAGAAGGCGATGACGAGCAGGCGGTGCGCAGCATTCTGGGTCGTCTGCTGTTCAGCCAGGATGATATCAAGAAGCCTGCTAAAGTGCTGTCTGGTGGTGAGAAAGGCCGTATGCTGTTCGGTAAGCTGATGATGGAAAAACCGAACGTTCTGGTCATGGATGAACCAACCAACCACCTGGATATGGAATCCATTGAGTCGCTGAATATGGCGCTGGAAATGTATCCGGGCACGCTGATCTTCGTTTCCCACGACCGTGAGTTTGTTAGCTCGCTGGCAACCCGTGTGATTGAAATTACGCCAGAACGCGTGATTGACTTCACCGGTAACTACGAAGATTACCTGCGTAGCAAAGGTATCGAAGGCTAAGCCGTGTTGCCGGGTAGCGCGATGCTGACCCGGCTTACGGTCTGATGGATAAGCCCGGTCAGCATTACGCCACCGGGCTATTTTTTACCGAACCCACTCACTCCCGTCTTTGCCGTTAATCAGCAGCTTACGTTTTTCGCCTTCCGGTAATGTCACCTTCAGCGCTTTCCACGCTGGGCGATAGTCGCCACGCGCGTTGACTTTCAGGTTAATGGCTTCACCGGTGCAAACCATCTCCCACTCAACCCACAGCGCGTTACCGTTCTGATAACCCCAGCTTTCGCCGTCATCTTCAAACAGTAGCCCTTTTGTGCTGCCCACACCTTTTAGCGGGAACAGTTTCAGCTCGCG
>JBOFJM010000639.1:0-1567 GCA_051656825.1 Kluyvera sp. | reverse complement strand
GGTGGACGCCGACCATATCGCCGCCATTGATAATGTCACGCGCAAAATGATGCAACAGGGCCAGCGCCCGTTTGGCGTCGGCGCGTGGTTCTCGCTGGGGCACTCGTCGATTGTGGTGTTGGCATCGGTGGCGATAGCCGCCACCGCGACGGCGTTTCAGCAGAAAATGGGCTGGTTTCACGATACCGGTAGCCTGATTGGCACGGCGGTTTCAGCGGTGTTTTTGCTGGTGATGGCGCTGATTAACTTGATTATTCTGCGCAGCGTGTGGCACAGCTTTCAGGCGCTGAAAAACGGTGAACCGGTTGCCGCCGATGTGGCGGTAAGCGGTGGGATGATGAGCGCGTTATTCAGCCGCACTTTCCGTTTAATCGGCAAAAGCTGGCATATGTATTTGGTCGGCTTTCTGTTCGGTTTAGGTTTTGATACCGCGACCGAAATTGGCGTACTGGGAATTTCTGCCGCCAGTGCCTCTCACGGAATGTCGATGTGGTCGATTATGGTGTTTCCGGCGCTGTTTGCCAGCGGCATGGCGTTGGTGGATACGCTGGATAATATTTTAATGGTTGGGGCGTATGGCTGGGCGTTCAATAAGCCGCAGCGGAAGCTTTATTACAACATGACCATTACTGCCGCTTCTGTGGTGGTGGCGCTGTTTATCGGTGGGCTGGAAGCGCTGGGGTTGATTATGGATAAGTTCGCGCTGACCGGCGGGCCGTGGAGCGCGATTGCCGCGTTAAGCGATAACCTGGGGAATGCCGGTTTTGTGGTGATTGGCCTGTTTGCGCTGTGTTGGCTGGTATCGATTGTGAATTACCGCTGGCGCAATTATGACGCGTTGGTAGTGCGTTAAGCCGGATGGCGGCTAACGCCTTATCCGGCCTACGGTTACGGTGGTGTTTATTGTAGGCCCGGTAAGCGCAGCGCCACCGGGCAAGTCTTAACTGGCGAGCGACTTCAACAAGCCAAACGCCTCTTTCATCCGTTCTTCGCTGACGACAAACGCCCGTAACTGCTGGTTTTCGTCGTAACCCTGCGCCAGCATCCCGTCGGCGCGCGTTTCAATTTTCCAGTTCAGATCCTGACGGCGGGTTTCACCGGCTAAATGCAGCGGCAGATCCGGCGTTTTCACCTTCACCAACATATTTGGCAGCTTCAACTCACCGGGCTGACCCAGCATGTTTTTCGCCAGACACATCGCACTGAGCAAAATCGGTTGCAGGAACGGCATCACCGTACCGTTGATCTCCGCACAGTCGCCCAGCGCGTAAATATCCGGGTTGCTGGTTTGCAGCGTGCTGTTCACCTTCACGCCACGGTTAATCTCTAACCCCGCAATTCGCGCCAGCGCGGTTTCCGGGCGCAAACCGGTGGCGGCAATCACCGCATCAACATCAATATGGCGCTCATGGTCGAAGTGAGCGCGGATGCCGCTTGGCGTCTGCTCCAGCGACTGCAACTGGCTTTTCAGCAACAGATGAATCCCCATATCGGTTAAGCGGTGTTGCAGGCGGCTGCTGACTTCTGGCGGCATCAGCGAGGACAGAATGCTTGCGGAGTTATCCAC
>JBOFJM010000638.1:0-2929 GCA_051656825.1 Kluyvera sp. | reverse complement strand
GTATATGCCGCCGCTACAACGAGCGTTTTGCCACGGAGAGACATGATGACCAGCCTGAATCGTATGCTGTCGGTACTCGACCTGTTCACCACTGAGCGGCCAGTCTGGGAAGCCGACCATATTGTTGAAGCGCTAGGCTGCTCGACTCCGACGGGCTATCGTTATTTAAAAGAGCTGATGCATGTCGGCCTGCTCCAGCGTTTTAACGGCGGCTATTACGCGCTTGGCCCACGGATCAGCCTGCTGGATTACGTTATTCGCACCACCGACCCACTGCTGGCGGCGAGCATTCCACTAATGCGTGAACTGGTGGCGCAAACGGAGTGCCACTGCGTGCTCTCGCGTCTTGATGGCGACGTGTTCCTTGATCTGCACCACGAAAGAATGGCTCAGGAATTACAGCTAGTTTACGGGCGTGGGCGTCCACGGCCTATGCTGGCGGGCGGCGGGCCAAAAGTGGTGATTGCGCAGCAAACGCCAAAACAACAGCGCACGCTGTATAAGCGGTTTCACGACGAGATTGCCGCATTGGGGTTGGGTGATGATGAGGAGGCATTCCTCAAACGGATGCATCAGATTCGCAAAGCCGGTTTTTATCGTGCTGATGAAGAACTGGAAGCCGGAATATCGTCGCTATCCGTGCCGTTACGTTTTTCGGCAAAAGAAAATTGTGCCGCGCTATCGCTGGTGTCATCAACACAGCGCTTCGCGCGTAACGATATCGATAAATTGCAGCGCCTGATAACCCAGGCCGCAGAGCATATTTGTCGGGAAATGAGTGGCAATTAGCGGGGAGAAACACAACGTCACGCCGGGTAAACATCATTATGCCACCCGGCAGAATGGGGAATAATTAGTACAGCGCGACCGGCCACTCAGGTGGCGCCTGGCTCATTACTTCGACCATCACATCTTTAATATTATCAAAGATGGTAGCGATATCGACCATCGTAATGCCCAGCAAGCCGGTGGCAAACCAACAGGCAGCCGCCACGCCAAGAAGGCTACTGATGACCGCAAGGCCCGCGTAGTCAGATTTACGAAGTTGGATTTTCAGGGTACTGGCAACAAACATCAGTACCGCGCTGGCTAACGGCCAGCGTAGCAGCGTAACGCCTGCGGTAATCGAAAGCATGAGACTTCATCCTCAAAAATAAACAACGTTGCCCTGACAGCGCGTTGTTCATCGAGGCACAAGGCGCTCTGGCTATCTGAAGGCAATCACAAGTTAGATGAAACACCGTTTCTGTTTCATCTTGTTGTGTGAACTATATCACATTTGCTGTTTTATTCACCAGAGGCAAACGCAGGATTTTTGTCAACGACATAACCCTATTTGTGGCATGAATATGGCGCTGCCGGGCGCAATGTCCCGGCAGCAAAAGAGAAGGTTAGGCGGAGATTTGGTGACGATAATCCGTCGGCGTTCGGTCAAACTCACGACGGAACACGCGAGAGAAGGTCTGCTGCGAGACATATCCCAGGTCCATCGCGATATCAAAAATAGGCCGCTGCGTGGTTCGTAGCGCTTCCGCCGCCATCAGCAGGCGTCGCTGGCGAATATAATCGCCTAACGTTTGATGCATCACGGTACGGAACATTCGCTGAAGATACCACTTCGAGTAGCCGGATTTCCGCGCCACCATATCGATATTAAGCGGTTGATCGATATGTTCATCTATCCATTCAATTAGCGTCTGAATAATTTCCCGATGGGACATAAGGCTCTCCCCGTTGTCTATTTTTGCGTCGATTTCTGTTCTGCTGGCGAGTATAATTCCTCAAGTTAACTTGAGGTAAAGCGGATTATGGAAAAAAAATCGACACGCATAAAATCGTTGCTTACACCCGGTGAAGTAGCGAAACGAACTGGGGTTGCGGTATCCGCGCTGCATTTTTATGAAAGCAAAGGGTTGATTCACAGCACACGCAACGCCGGTAACCAGCGGCGCTATAAGCGCGATGTGTTGCGCTATGTGGCGATCATTAAAATCGCCCAGCGGCTGGGTATTCCGCTGGCAACGATTGGCGACTCGTTCAGCGTACTACCAGAAAACCACTCGCTGGGGCCAAAAGACTGGAAATATCTCACTACCCAATGGCGTGAGGAGTTGGATAAACGCATCCACGCGATGCAAGCGCTACGCGATCAGCTCGATGGTTGTATCGGTTGCGGTTGTATGTCGTTGCGCGACTGCCCGTTGCGTAACCCCGGCGATAAATTGGGCCAGGAAGGTACTGGTGCGCGGTTGCTGGAAGAGGAATAACGCCCCGAGGATTGCGACATATTTGCCATAAATTTGTTGCCGGATTGGCATAAACGATAACGTTTGCGCATGGGTTGATGAATTCTTCATCGCTGGTCGGTAATTTTCATAAACAAGGGCAAACTTCTGTTGAAAAAGAGGGCATAAAAGCCAGATAATCGTTTGCCTTCAATTTCTGGACGCTTTCTGCGCCCAAAAATGAACGGCTCAACCTCATCACGCACTCGCGGCGATGAGGAATTCTGAATCGCGTTTTGTCTGCGCGGAGTTAATCGTTTGCTTTTTTGCGGCTCCCCTTTGCCGCAACGTAGCACATGGAGATGACGCTTAGCTGGCTGTGGAGGGTCAACCACGCAGACAAACGAATGATAAAAATTCTCAGGGGATGTTTTCTATGTCTACGCCTTCAGCGCGTACCGGCGGTTCATTAGACGCCTGGTTTAAAATTTCTGCTCGTGGTAGCTCCGTTCGTCAGGAGATTGTCGCCGGCCTTACGACCTTCCTGGCGATGGTCTACTCGGTGATCGTCGTTCCGGGGATGCTGGGTAAAGCAGGTTTCCCACCTGCGGCCGTGTTCGTCGCGACCTGCCTCGTGGCGGGCGTGGGGTCTATCGTGATGGGGCTGTGGGCCAACCTGCCTTTAGCCATTGGCTGCGCCATTT
>JBOFJM010000637.1:0-2271 GCA_051656825.1 Kluyvera sp. | reverse complement strand
CTTAATCAGTTCACAGAAAAACATCTGCAATTTTATTATCAGCAGGTTCTGCAACAAGGGAAGAAAACTACCCCAGAGAATTCGGTATACCTGAAGCTCTCATTAAATAACCCAACCAACAATACGATTCAATTTGAGCAAGGTGCCGAATTCAGCCCCGGCGATGATCCTGACTTTAACCCCATCGTTTATCGTAGCTGTTATCCGATTGAAGTTACGGATGCCGAAGTTTCTCACATCTTCAACCTCACCCTACAGCGCGACCCGCTGGTTTCGCCCGAGAAAGAGTCCGGCCTGGTCTGCGGCGTTAGCGGACAGCGCCTGCTGATAACGGCCAGCGCCACGGGGGACGATTTCCCGCAAACGCAGCAATTTAATATATTCAATAACAAGTATAAAACGGAAAACAGCACGCAACCGATGGGATTGATTATCACCGATCCCCTATTTTCGATGCAGCAAGGCAACCGCAGCATCGATATTGTGGTTCATCTTAAAGAAGTGCGTTCGAGCATCGTTGCGCAGGAATTACTGGCGGTGGATGATGAGACAAAAACCCGCGCAGCATTAACGCGAATATTTACGCAATTACTCACCCTACATACCCACCTGCTGGAGGACTGGGCCGCGCGGATCACCACCAGCGCGCTGGTAAAACAGCTAACACCGGATCACCTCAGCCAGTTTCGGCATCTCAGAGCGTCAGAACGCGTCTGGGTTGCCTATAAATTATTTTATCTGCAAATGCTCCAGGTTTTATGCTCAACCCCGGATAAAGGGATGCAATATGGTCTTTCTAAGACAGACCTTATTTTTCGTGTCGTCGGTCAGATAGTCAGCCGCCGCTGTCTTTATACAGTGGCGTGGTTAACCCCATCCGATATTGCGGAAATCCTCACGCGTTTAACACCCATACTGGCAGACGAAGCCACGGCTTATACCACGATCAAAGAGCTTCTGAGCCACTCTACTACGGCGGCTTTTTATCAACTATTCCAGGGGGTTTTCCACATTGAAGCCTCAACCGAGAATGGCTGGGAGGTGCTGGATAACGTTGAGATTTACCCCTGCACCGCCCATGAGTGTCAAATAGGATTCAAGGTGAAATGTCATGTTGATACCGGCTTTGCACCCATCATTCCTCGCCACGCGCATCTTCCGCACAGTGCATCGCTAAAAATAACCCTGAAGCGGCAGAGTAACTGCTTCCCGTATGCGATTTTCCGCGATTTTGAATTATCAAAACTGGCGATGTCAACGCATGTGAGTGGCGTAACGCAAATGCAATTATTTAATCCCGAGGGGCAAGTTGATTCCTCACAGCCGTTCTTTTTATTGGGTTCTCAACCTTATATTGATGCGTATGTGGTCATTGCTAACGAAGAGATTGCGCGAAAATCCCTCACTCAATTATCGCTACACCTTGACTGGGGAAATCTGCCTCGGGGTTCAGATGGTTTCCGGCAGTACTATGCTCAATATTCTTACCCCTACACTAACGCCAGTTTTCAAATGCGTGCGGAAGTACTTAATAATGGGCAGTGGGTTGAATTTGGCCCATCTGTCTTACCGTTATTTACGCCAGTCAATGGCGCTATTCACCATGACCGCCACCTTCATTTTCCGAATATAAGAAACGGCTATACGCCGGTGACTCGCCCCTAGCCAAAGACGCCGTATAGCAACCAATCAGGATTACGTAACGGTCTTTTTAAGCTCATGCTCACAGGCCCGGAACCGGCATTCGGCCATAAAGATTATGCGCCTTTACTCAGTGACACGCTGACATATAACGTCACCAAAAAACATAAAAGAACGTTGCCTAATCAGCCCTATACGCCGTTAGTCACCCGAATTGCCCTCGACTATTCGGCACAATCAACCATTGATTTATTAAGCGTCGAAAGCCATAGCCAGAGTGAAATTATTCACCTGCACCCTTTTGGCGAAAACGTTATTTATCCGCCCAAGCAAACTCGCCAGATCCACAGACCGCGCTTCTTCCCAAATTACAAAGAAGATAGCCATTGCTTTATCGGTATCACGGCGAGCGAATTATCGGGGTATTTAAATATTTTCTTCGTGTTTGACGGCAGCTCTCGGCTGCTAATGCCCTACCCATCGACGTCCTATCAGTGGTATTACCTGGTGGATAATGACTGGCAGGCACTCAACCCACATCAGATTATCCATGACACGACCCTCAATTTTCTCACGACCGGTATTGTCACCTTAGATCTACCGAATGAGATCAATACCGACCACACCGTG
>JBOFJM010000636.1:0-6002 GCA_051656825.1 Kluyvera sp. | reverse complement strand
CTTTCGACAAGAGAGATAAATAAGGAAAAAATTGTATTTATTACAATCGAATAGGAATTCGCTCTATTGGTTTTTAGACCATGCGATATATTGCCTGGAGCCTGAATGGCTGATTAAACGGCCATGCTCATAATATCCTGATAAGCACTCACCATCTTGTTACGTACCTGAACGCCCAGATTTAAAGCCAGAGACGATTTTTGCAGAGAAACCATGACATCGTTAAGGCCAATGTCTGAAGTACCAGCAACATAACTCTGGGCCTGGCTTTTCGCAGTGCCTTGTAACTGATTAATCTCGTTAATATTGTTAAATAAAATGTCGGAAAATTGTTGCGATTTTTCTGGGGCACCTACAGATCTGAACTTTCCTGTCGATGCAGCCTGCTGAGACTGGAACTGAATTTGCTCCAGAATATTACCCATTGATTGAATAGACATGCTTTTCTCCTCGATTTCTCTTAATAAGAACAATGTCTGGTATTACAGAGTCTTCCTCTTTTTCTGGTGGTGCAGTCTATCACCAGCCAATAAGTAGAAAAAAACCCGATAAGCTGACAGAGATCTCGACTTATCGCCGATTAAAATAATGC
Organism: Kluyvera sp.; assembly: GCA_051656825.1. GTDB lineage: Bacteria > Pseudomonadota > Gammaproteobacteria > Enterobacterales > Enterobacteriaceae > Kluyvera. The sequence goes on along the minus strand of JBOFJM010000636.1, from coordinate 5,410 downwards.
GATTAGCGGCTACTATATGTTTCGGGATTTTGTCAGTGTAAATGCCTCATTGATTTCAGTTGGCGGAGTGCTGATTCGTAATATTGCGTCCACATTGCTTAATTTATATTTTTTCAACAAGGCTAAGGCATGAGTGTCACGACAGACGGTAACAAGAATTACGCTTCAGTTAATTTTGCAGCCGTATTAGAGAAATTACGTTCCAATCCGAAAATTGTCCTTATATTTTCTGTAGCGGCAGCAATTTCAATTGTTGCCGGGTTGTTGTTCTGGGCAAAAGCACCGGATTATCGCGTCCTGTATGGCAGTATCAGCGATCAGGATGGCGGAGAAATTGTTACTCAGCTGGCACAAATGAATGTGCCTTATCGTTTTGAACATGGCGGCTCCATCATGGTGCCAGAGGACAAGGTCTATGACGTTCGTCTGAAGCTGGCTCAATTGGGATTGCCTAAAGGCGGAGCTGTAGGGTTTGAACTTTTAGATAAAGAAAAATTTGGTATTAGCCAATTTAGTGAGCAGGTGAATTACCAGCGCGGACTTGAAGGCGAATTATCCCGAACCATTGAAACGCTTGGGCCAGTGCGCAGTGTGCGAGTGCATTTAGCTATTCCCAAGCCGTCAATGTTTATTCGTGAACAAAAGCAGCCTTCTGCTTCTGTCACGGTAAATATTAACAATGGTCGTACGCTGGACGCGAGCCAGATCAACGCGATTAGTTATCTTATTTCAAGCGCGGTTTCAGGCCTGAATCCAGATAACGTCACTATCGTCGATCAGAATGGCCATCTACTCACCCAAAACGGCGGGCAAGCGCTGCAAACGTCACAGCGGAAATACACCAGTGACGTAGAAGCGGATTATCAACATCGAATTCAGGCGATCCTGGCTCCGATTGTTGGCAGTAAAAATGTCCGTGCTCAGGTGACGGCGCAAATTGATTTTACGCTTAATGAGCAAACGGCAGAGCAGTATCGGCCAAATACCGACCTTAATAAGATGGCTATTCGTAGCCGCCAAACGAGTGCTTCTGAACAGGGCAATAAAAACGGCGTTGGCGGAGTGCCGGGCGCCCTCAGTAATCAGCCGCCAGTACCTGCGACTGCTCCGCTGACGCAGCCGATAACGTCTGGAAAGAGTGCCGGAGATGCCGCAAAGGCTGCCGGGGATGCCGCGACAACATCAACCACGTCGTTGCAGCCATATAACTCACAAAAGGATGAAACCACTAATTACGAACTGGATCGCACGCTGACGCACATTAAGCGTAATTCAGGGCAGCTTGAGCGTCTTTCCGTTGCGGTGGTGGTGAATTATCAGCTCTCGAAAGAGGGGAAGCCAGAAGCGTTAAGTAAAGCGCAGATGGATCAAATCAATGCGTTAGTGAAAGAGGCGATGGGTTATTCCGCTGAACGCGGCGATACGTTGAATATCGTTAACTCAGCGTTTAGCCAGGCGGATGAAGAACCAGCGATACCACTGTGGAAGCAACCGGAATTTATCAACTTCCTGGTGATTGCTGCACGCTATCTTTTCATCGCGATTATCGCGTGGATCCTGTGGCGTAAGGTTGTTCAGCCAGCATGGGCAAAACAGCAAGAGACGACGATAAAACGTCTGGAGCTGGAAAAAGAGGCCCGTGAGGCAGAAGAGAATGCGAAGGCTAAGATGGGTGAACTAAATGCCCAGGCTCAGGCTCAGCAGCGCGTTGAAACAGAATTGAATGCTCAACACCTACGAACCCTGGCAGAACAAGAGCCGCAGCTTATCGCGCTTGTCCTTCGTCAGTGGATGAATAAGGAAAAACAATAATGAACGCAGCTGAAAAATGTGCGGTTGTTATGTTAACGCTCGGTGATGAGCGGGCCGCAGAGGTCTTTAAATTCCTCAATACTCACGAAGTGACTCAGGTCAGTAGTGCAATGGTGGGGATGGGGAGTGGTTTTACCCACGCGCAGCTGGCGCAAGTGCTGAAAGAGTTCCAGCGTGATTCTGGAGAGTATGCGGCTCTCAACATGAATACCAGCGAATATCTACGCAGTGTGTTGGTGAAAGCGCTGGGCGAGGAACGCGCCACCAGCCTGCTGGAAGATCTGCTGGATACGCAGAGCGGCAGCAATGGTATTGAAACGCTGAACTTTATGGAACCGCAGTCGGTATACGATCTGATTCGTGATGAACATCCGCAGATCATTGCCACTATCCTAGTTCACGTTAAGCGTGCGCAAGCGGCGGAAGTGCTGGCGAAATTCGAAGATCGCGAACGTAACGACATTATGCTGCGTATCGCGACCTTCGGTGGTGTACAGCCAGCCGCGCTCCAGGAACTGACCGAAGTGCTCAACAACTTGTTGCATGGTCAAAACCTTAAACGCAGCAAAATGGGTGGTGTTCGTCCTGCTGCTGAAATTCTCAACTTGATGAAAACTCAGCAGGAAGAAGCCGCGATTGAGGCGGTGCGTGAGTTTGACCACGAGCTGGCACAGAAAATTATCGATGAGATGTTCCTGTTCGAGAATCTGGTGTCGGTCGAAGACATCAGCATCCAGCGTATTCTGCAGGAAGTAGAGAACGACTCGCTTCTTATTGCGCTTAAAGGTGCTGATCAGCCTCTGCGCGATAAGTTCTTCCGCAATATGTCACGTCGTCAGGCAGATATCATGATTGATGATCTGAACTCGCGCGGGCCGGTGCGTATGTCTCAGGTGGAAGCCGAGCAGAAGAATATTCTGTTGATTGTTCGCCGTCTGGCGGAAACGGGCGAAGTGGTTATTGGTGGGGGTGAGGATGTCTACGTCTGATCCAGATGTAAAAGGGTGGCAGCGTTGGCAGCCGTCAGATCTCCTTTGTGAATATGTGCCAACCCGGATAGAGCCTGCCGAAGTGGGTGATGACCCGCAGTCGGATGAAATCGTTCAGGCCGAGTTGGCGCACCTCCGCCAGCAGGCTGAGAATAATGGTTTCAGGCAAGGGCAGGCGCGTGGCGTGGATGCCGGGCAAAAACAGGGCTATCAGGACGGCTTCGCTCAGGGACTAGAAGAAGGCATTGCGCAAGGCGTTGCGGAGTCGAAAGAGCAGCAGAAGGCGATTGTGGAACGTTTCTCGCAACTGCTCAAAGAGTTTACGACGTCGCTCAGCAGCTTGGATAGCGTGATTCCATCGCGCCTGGTACAGCTTTCGCTGACCGCCGCGCGATCGGTGATTGGCGAGAACATTGCTTACGATCATACCGTCATGCTGAAGAAGATCCGCCACTTGCTACAACAGGAAACACTGCTGAAAGGCCACGCGCAACTGCGTGTTAGCTCGGAAGATTTTCTGATGGTGCAGGAAAATCTGGGCGAGGAGCTGAATGCCTTGAACTGGGTGCTGCGTCAGGATGATCAGCTGCTACCGGGCGGCTGCCGTATTACTTCGGAAGAGGGCGAGTTTGACGCCAGTATCTCAACGCGCTGGGAAGAGTTATGCCGCCTCAGCCGGGAGGATTACACATCGTGACGCTTCGCCTTAAAAACTGGCTGGATTTTGTTGATAAAAAGGAACAGGCCATCAGCACGCTGCCCTCTTTCCGTCAGTATGGAAAACTGACACGGGCAACCGGGCTGGTCATGGAAGCCATTGGTCTGAAGCTCCCTATCGGGACGCTTTGCATCGTTGAGCGTAACGATGCCAAAGGCACGGCGCGAGTCGAAAGTGAAGTCGTTGGATTTAATGGCCGAAGCCTCTATCTGATGCCGCTCGAGAACGTGGAAGGGATCCTGCCTGGCGCTCGGGTTTACGCACTGGAAAGTGCTTCCGGCATGATTCGTGGCAAACAACTGCCGCTTGGCCCGGAACTGCTTGGCCGCGTGCTTGACGCCAGCGCCCGTCCTCTGGACGGGTTGCCAGCGCCATCAGGGCAAGAGAGAGGCTCGCTGTTTACGCCGCACGTTAACCCACTGCAACGCGACCCGATTAAACATGTTCTGGACGTAGGCGTCAGAGCGATTAACGGCTTGTTAACCGTGGGACGTGGTCAGCGTATGGGGCTGTTTGCGGGGTCGGGCGTCGGCAAAAGCGTTCTGCTCGGGATGATGGCGCGCTATACCAAGGCCGACGTTATTGTTGTCGGTTTGATTGGCGAGCGTGGTCGAGAGGTGAAGGACTTTATCGAGAACATCCTCGGTAAAGAGGGGATCCGCCGTTCCGTGGTGATCGCCGCACCTGCCGATGTTTCGCCGATTTTGCGTATGCAGGGGGCTGTTTACGCGACGCGCATCGCCGAGGATTTCCGCGATCGCGGGATGGATGTGTTGTTGATTATGGACTCGCTGACCCGCTATGCCATGGCTCAGCGTGAGATTGCGCTGGCGATTGGCGAACCGCCTGCGACCAAAGGATATCCGCCTTCGGTATTTGCGAAGTTGCCAGCGCTGGTTGAGCGCGCGGGTAACGGGGTAAAAGGCGGGGGATCGATAACGGCCTTTTATACGGTGTTGACCGAAGGGGACGATCAGCAAGATCCCATCGCCGATTCTGCGCGCGCGATTCTTGACGGCCATGTGGTGTTGTCACGGCGACTGGCCGAGTCCGGGCACTATCCGGCGATTGATATTGAAGCCTCAATCAGCCGAGCGATGACAGAGCTTATTGATGAGCCGCATTATAAAAAAGTTCAGAATTTCAAACAGTTGTTATCTTCATGGCAGCGAAACCGCGACTTGATTAGCGTTGGCGCATATACCGCGGGCAGCGACCCGATGCTGGATAATGCCATTAAGCTGTACCCCCAACTGGAGGCGTTTTTACAGCAGGGGATTACTGAAAAGAGCAGCTATGAGGCCTCTTATCAGCAGCTTTCCGACATTTTCCCTAATCCCATTCAATCCGTAAGCGAGTAGTGAAACATGGCACATAATGGTCCGATGGATGTTCTGCGCGATCTTGCTGAACAGACCCTGAATAACACCACCAGTCAGCTAGGGAAGGTGCAGCAAACCTACCGTAAAGCAATGAACCAGCTTCAGGAGCTGGAGAACTACGAGCTGGAATACCAGCAGCAGTTCCAGGGCAGTATGGCGGATAAAGGCATGTCGGTTACAACGCTGATTGTCCACCAATCGTTTATTAGTTCCCTCAGAACGGTGGTGAAGCAGCACAACGAACATGTCAAAACCTGTCAGAACTCGGTGAACCAGACGATGCAGTTATGGCGTCAGGATAAGCGACGTCTCAACTCTTTTGAAACGTTGCAAAGCCGCGCCGAGTCAGCTCGGTTGCTGAAAGAGAACCGTCTGGAACAAAAAATGATGGATGAATTTGCCCAGCGAGCCGGCCTCAGGAGTGAGATGTTATGAAAGTCGTTAACTTACCTGTTATCGCGGATGTGCCGACCAGGGCAGAGCCTAAAAAGGATGACACCGCAAGTGCT
>JBOFJM010000635.1:0-1771 GCA_051656825.1 Kluyvera sp. | reverse complement strand
CGCCTGGCGGCCATAGGCGTTCTCTTGCTGTAAATAGTCGAGCACCGCAGGTTTTGAACGTGTGTCATCGCGCAGCCAATAGTAGTTATCAATGCGCGTATCACCATGCACTGTCATGGTGTGGGGGATCCGTTTTGCTTTAGGTGGCATCTCGTTATTCTTCCGTAATAGTCACTCCCTATAAGGGTGGACAAAATAAACGACGATGCAAGTAAAACCTTTAATAAAGTGTTTAAAGTTGCTGTTTTTGCTGGCGTAAATCCTGTTCGATGCTTTCGCGCACCTCCAGCGGCAGCTTCAATGCCTCACCCAGCGCATTCAAATAGCTGCGTTCCATAAAGTGATCGATATCAATCGCGGCACAGCTGACAAAATAGAGTTCCAGCGCCTCTTCTTCATTATGAATATCGCGCGCCAAACGCAGTGGATCGAGCGGTTGCTCAATAGCCTGCGCAATAAGCGCACGCCCCTGCTCTTCTACACCCGCCTCGCGTAGATGTTGTTCAATGGCGGCCTGTTCTTGGGCATCAATGTGCCCGTCACTCTTCGCCGCGAAAACCAGCGCCAGGATCAGGCGCTCGGTACGCACATCGACGGGCGCCGGAGGCTCGCCGTATTTCATTTCCGTTTGCGGATTGCCGCGCAGTTTATCTTTATACTTGTTCCATAACACGCTACCGGCGACCGCACCGCCGCCCACCAGCAGTGCGCCAGTGCCATACTTCGCCAGGATTTTGCGTGACGACTTACTGGCTAGCAGCAACCCAGCAAGACCGCCTAATGCACCTGGCACCAGCATTTTGCTAAGTTCATTTTTCCCCTCACCCGATTTTTGCCCAAGCAGTGATTGCAGTTGATTAAGCCAGCCTGACATATGTCCTCCGGTAGAAATACGTTAATTATTCAGACTAAGCGAGGCGATGTCAGAATATGTCTGCTCCGTATAAAGATGCGCAAATTTAAGACGATAACGCCGCTCAGTTTTCGACAACAAGACAGACGCAAACGTTTTCGTTTATAATGCGCCAAACTTTGGTTAGACGGTGGAATAGGTCATGACGTTATTAGGCACAGCTCTGCGTCCTGCGGCGACGCGCGTAATGCTTCTGGGTTCAGGTGAGTTAGGCAAAGAGGTGGCAATCGAATGCCAGCGTTTAGGGGTCGAAGTGATCGCCGTCGATCGTTACGCCGACGCGCCAGCAATGCACGTCGCGCACCGCTCCTATGTTATTAATATGCTGGATGGCTCTGCGCTAAAAGCGCTGGTTGAGCGGGAAAAACCGCATTATATCGTGCCGGAAATCGAGGCTATCGCTACCGACATGCTGGTTGAACTGGAGCAAGCGGGCCAGCACGTTGTGCCATGCGCTCGCGCCACGCAGTTGACCATGAACCGTGAAGGGATCCGTTGTCTGGCGGCAGAAACCCTCAAGCTGCCAACCTCCGCCTACTATTTTGCCGATAGTGAAGCGCAATTCCGTCAGGCGGTAGCGGATATCGGTCTGCCGTGCATCATCAAGCCTGTCATGAGTTCATCGGGTAAAGGGCAGACGTTTATTCGCCATCAGGATCAACTGGCGCAGGCGTGGCAATATGCTCAACAGGGTGGCCGTGCGGGCGCGGGTCGCGTGATTGTTGAGGGCGTGGTGAATTTTGATTTTGAGATTACGCTACTCACCGTGAATGCCGTCGATGGCGTTCACTTCTGCGCCCCCGTGGGCCATCGCCAGGAAGATGGCGATTATCGTGAGTCCTGGCAGCCGCAGCAGAT
>JBOFJM010000634.1:0-1933 GCA_051656825.1 Kluyvera sp. | reverse complement strand
TTTGGATACACGATCGTTCGCCGCAGCCCAGATATCGATAACTTTGTTATAGCGTTCGCCCGCGGTTACCAGACCAGACTGGAACTGCTCCTGGATCTCAGCAACTTCAGCTTCCGCTTCAGAGATGATCTCGTATTTCTTCTCTGGGATAACCATGTCGTCAATACCAACAGATGCGCCTGAGCGCGCTGCATAGGCCAAGCCGGTGTACATGGTCTGGTCAGCGAAGATAACGGTCGGCTTCAGGCCCAGAATGCGGTAACAGGTGTTCAGCATTTTGGAGATAGCTTTCTTACCCAGCGCCTGGTTGACGATGGAGAAAGGCAGACCTTTCGGTACGATCATCCACAAAATAGCACGGCCAACGGTCGTGTCTTTCAGGCTGGTATGCGCAACGAATTCGCCGTTTTCATCTTTTTCGTATTCAGTGATACGCACTTTAACGCGCGCATGCAGAGAGGCCAGACCTGCGCGATAGATACGCTCAGCTTCTTTCGGGCCAGTCAGCACCATGCCTTCGCCTTTGGCGTTAACACAGTCACGGGTCATGTAGTACAGACCCAATACAACGTCCTGAGAAGGAACGATGATTGGCTCGCCGTTCGCAGGTGACAGGATGTTGTTGGTAGACATCATCAGCGCACGCGCTTCGAGCTGGGCTTCCAGCGTCAGCGGTACGTGAACAGCCATCTGGTCACCATCGAAGTCGGCGTTATATGCCGCACAAACCAGCGGGTGCAGCTGGATAGCTTTACCTTCGATCAGTACCGGTTCGAATGCCTGGATACCCAAACGGTGCAGTGTTGGTGCACGGTTCAGCATAACCGGGTGTTCGCGGATAACTTCGTCCAGGATATCCCAAACGACAGCTTCTTCGCGCTCAACCATTTTCTTCGCGGCTTTAATGGTGGTGGCCAGGCCACGCAGTTCCAGTTTGCCGTAGATGAACGGTTTGAACAGCTCCAGTGCCATTTTCTTCGGCAGACCGCACTGATGCAGACGCAGGTATGGACCTACGGTGATTACAGAACGACCGGAGTAGTCAACACGCTTACCGAGCAGGTTCTGACGGAAACGACCCTGTTTACCTTTGATCATATCGGCCAAAGATTTCAGAGGACGTTTGTTAGAACCGGTGATAGCACGACCGCGACGACCGTTATCCAGCAGGGCGTCAACCGCTTCCTGAAGCATACGTTTTTCGTTGCGTACGATGATATCTGGCGCAGCCAAGTCCAGCAGGCGTTTCAGACGGTTGTTACGGTTAATGACGCGACGATACAGATCGTTCAAGTCAGAAGTCGCGAAACGACCACCATCCAGTGGAACCAGCGGACGCAGATCTGGCGGCAGAACCGGCAGAACCGTCAGGATCATCCACTCTGGTTTGTTACCAGACTGAACAAACGCTTCCAGCAGTTTGATACGCTTGGTCAGCTTTTTACGCTTGGTTTCGGAGTTGGTTTCGTTCAGCTCTTCGCGCAGAGTTTCACACTCTTGCTCCAGATCCATGCTCTTCAGCAGGGCCTGGATAGCTTCCGCACCCATCTTCGCGTCGAATTCGTCACCGAACTCTTCCAGCGCATCCAGATACTGCTCTTCAGTCAGGATCTGTTGGCGTTCCAGGTTAGTCATACCGCCTTCGATAACCACATAAGATTCGAAGTACAGTACGCGTTCGATATCACGCAGCGGCATATCAAGCAGCAAACCGATACGGGACGGCAGAGATTTCAGGAACCAGATGTGAGCAGTCGGAGACGCCAGCTCGATGTGGCCCATACGCTCACGGCGTACTTTAGTCTGGGTCACTTCAACGCCGCACTTCTCACAGATCACACCACGGTGTTTCAGGCGCTTGTACTTACCGCACAGGCACTCGTAGTCTTTTACTGGCCCGAAAATTCGTGCACAGAAAAGGCCGTCACGCTCA
>JBOFJM010000633.1:0-4089 GCA_051656825.1 Kluyvera sp. | reverse complement strand
CGCCCCACGCGTTACAATAAGACCAAAGATCGTATCCACGGAGGTTTTGTGATGCCAGAAGCTAATCTCAGCGAAACGCTATTCAAACCGCGCTTTAAACACCCTGAAACGTCAACGCTAGTGCGTCGGTTTAGCACTGGCGATACTTCTCGTATGCAGTCTGCGCTTAGCGGAAATAACGTGCCGCATTGGTATCGCATGATTAACCGGCTGATGTGGATCTGGCGCGGCGTAACGCCCCAGGAAATTCTCGACGTGCAAGCGCGCATCGTGATGAGCACCGCCGAACGCACTGACGATGAACTGTACGACACCGTCGTGGGTTATCGCGGTGGTAACTGGATTTACGAATGGTCGTCTCAGGCCATGCTCTGGCAGCAAAAAGCGAACCAGGAGCAGGATGAAACCCTCAGCGGTCGCCACTGGCTGCACGCCTCCAATCTTTACAGCATCGCGGCTTATCCGCATCTTAAAGGCGATGACCTTGCAGAACAGGCGCAGGCGTTGGCTAACCGCGCCTATGAAGAAGCCGCGCAACGCCTGCCGGGCGAAATGCGTGAACTAGAGTTTACGATCCCCGGCGGTTCGCCGATAAAGGGCTTCTTACATATGCCGAAAGGCAACGGCCCATTCCCGACGGTGTTGATGTGTGGCGGGTTGGACGGCTTACAGACCGACTACTACAGCTTGTATGAACACTATATTGCCCCACTGGGAATTGCGATGCTGACGGTGGATATGCCGTCGATTGGCTTCTCTTCAAAATGGAAGCTCACTCAGGATTCCAGCCTGTTGCATCAACACGTTATCCGCGAACTGCCGCATATTCCGTGGGTTGATCACACGCGTGTGGCGGCGTTTGGTTTCCGTTTCGGCGCGAATATTGCTGTGCGCCTGGCGTATCTGGAAGCCCCGCATCTGAAAGCTGTAGCCTGTTTAGGGCCAGTGGTTCACGGCTTGCTGAATGATCCCCTGCATCAAGGGCGCGTACCGGAAATGTATCTGGATGTGCTGGCCTCCCGTCTGGGAATGCACGATGCCTCTGACGAAGCGCTGCGCGTGGAGCTTAACCGCTACTCCCTGAAAACTCAGGGGCTGCTGGGCCGCCGTTGTCCAACGCCGATGCTTTCTGGTTTCTGGAATAACGATCCATTTAGCCCGGAAGAAGAGTCACGGTTAATTGTTTCGTCATCGGCTCAAGGGAAACTGATGCCGATCCCGTTTAATCCGGTGTATCGCAACTTTGACAAAGCGCTGAAAGAAATTGCCGAGTGGATCAATAATAGATTTTGTTAATATATTGCTAAATTCTATTGATTTGGTAAAACAGTTGCATCACTAAAGGAGATCGCAATGACGTTACCGAGTGGACACCCGAAGAGTAGACTGATCAAGAAATTTGCTGCGCTTGGCCCCTATATTCGCGAAGAACAGTGTGAAGATAACCGCTTTTTTTTCGACTGTTTAGCCGTTTGCGTTAACGTAAAACCCGCGCCGGAGAAGCGTGAGTTCTGGGGCTGGTGGATGGAAATGGAAGCCGAAGCGCATCGCTTTACCTACAGCTACCAATTCGGTCTGTTTGATAAAGATGGCAAATGGCAGGCTATAGCCATCAACGATCCTGAAGTGGTTGAGCGTCTGCAACAAACGTTACGCGGTTTTCACGAGCGAGCGAAGGATTTATTGGCAACATTAGAGTTACCGCTGGAACCGGCGGATGGTTTTGCCAACGAAGCCATGAAACGTACGGCATAAACACAAAATCCTTCATGCAGCCTGGCCGCATGAAGGATTTTGCGTAATATGGCGAGCATTAATAAAGGCCAGCGTTGCTGGCCTTTATATTACCCTTAGAATTGGTAGGTCATACCAACCGCAACCACGTCATCGGTCATAATCGCCAGACGCTTAGTGACCGCAGACTCGTCAATCAGGTTGATTTTATAATCAACAAACGCTGACATATTTTTGTTGAAATAATAGGTCGCGCCAACATCCACATATTTCATCAGATCCTGATCGCCGATCCCATTATCCAGATCTTTGCCTTTCATCTGCACATAACCCAAAGATGGGCGCAGGCCGAAATCGAATTGATATTGCGCCACGGCTTCGAAGTTCTGCGCTTTATTAGCAAAACCCTGATCCGCACTGACTAAACCCTTAATTGGCGTCATATTGCGAGTTTCGGTATAAATCATCGCCAGATAAATATTATTGGCGTCATATTTTACACCTGTGCCCCAGGATTCAGCATTCTGACCACCTTTCGCCAGCGATTTTGCCTGCTGTACGGTGGTGCGATCGGAGTTGGTGTAGGCGGCGCTGATAGCGAAATCGCTACCGCCGAAGTCGTAGGTCAGGGCGCTACCAAAGCCATCACCGTTGGCGGTGGCATAGGTGCTACGGTCATTTTTGCCTTGATATTGCAGGGTTAAATTCAGGCCATCGATGACGCCGAAGAAATCCGTATTGCGGTAGGTTGCCAGGCCGCTGGAGCGCTTGGTCATGAAGTTGTCGGTCTTACCGGTGGAGTCACCGCCGAATTCTGGGAACATATCGGTCCAGGCTTCAACATCGTACAGCGCACCGAGGTTACGACCATAATCAAAAGAGCCGAAATCTTTTAATTTCAGGCCCGCAAATGCCAGACGCGTTTTCTGAGTTGAGGTACTTTCATCAGTATTACCGGAAAATTCAGATTCCCAACGACCATAGCCGGTCAGTTGGTCATTGATTTTTGTTTCGCCTTTAATACCAAAACGAACGTATGTTTTATCGCCATCGGAACTGGCATCATCGCTCATGTAATGCATTGCTCTTACTTTGCCATAAACGTCCAGTTTATTACTATCCTTGTTATAAACTTCAGCCGCCATAGCTGAAGAAGACGCAATAATACCCATCATCGTTAATGCCAACGTTGTTTTTTGCATTTCTCAATCCCGATTTTTATGTTTTAAATTTGCTGTGAAAGACCACTGTGATAAAACAGGAACGTTTTTATCCCGCGCGTGTTAAAAATTTATGACAATCTCCGAGAAAATATAAAAAAGTATGAATACATTTTTCTGTCATAAAATTGTCAATAATCTCCACTAGGCTGCCTGATCCTGCGCAACAAAACCGCCCGCTTTCAGCGCTGCCTGTTGGCAAGCGGCCTGACTCCTGCTACAACGTCTGCCTGGTATTAAAATTTCCTCTTTATTAACGGCAGAGAATCATGAGTGATAGTCAGACGCTGGTGGTCAAACTGGGCACCAGTGTTTTAACGGGCGGATCGCGCCGCCTGAATCGCGCGCACATTGTTGAACTGGTTCGCCAGTGCGCCCAGCTTCATGCAGCTGGGCACCGAATCGTCATTGTAACGTCAGGAGCGATTGCCGCCGGGTGTGAGCATCTGGGTTACCCTGAACTGCCCGCGACTATCGCCTCCAAACAACTGCTGGCCGCCGTCGGCCAAAGCCGCCTGATTCAACTCTGGGAACAACTGTTCTCTATTTATGGCATCCACGTCGGCCAGATGTTGCTGACCCGCGCTGACATGGAAGACCGTGAACGCTTCCTCAATGCGCGCGATACGCTGCGTGCGCTGCTGGATAACAACATCGTGCCGGTCATTAATGAGAATGACGCCGTCGCCACGGCGGAAATCAAAGTCGGTGATAACGACAACCTCTCCGCGCTGGCGGCTATCCTCGCAGGGGCGGATAAACTGCTGCTGCTGACCGACCAGCAGGGATTATTTACTGCCGATCCGCGCAGCAACCCTGATGCAGAGCTGATTAAAGATGTTCACGGCATCGACGACGCGCTACGTGCCGTCGCTGGGGACAGCGTTTCTGGCCTGGGCACTGGCGGCATGGGCACTAAGTTACAGGCCGCAGACGTGGCTTGCCGCGCGGGTATCGACACTATTATTGCCGCAGGCAGCCTGCCGGGCGTGATTGGTGACGTTATGGCGAATATCTCCGTGGGTACGCGTTTCCATGCCCAGGACACACCGCTTGAGAACCGCAAACGCTGGATTTTCGGCGCGCCACCGGCGGGTGAACTGATTGTCGATGAAGGGGCTACCGCCGCGATTCT
>JBOFJM010000632.1:0-4406 GCA_051656825.1 Kluyvera sp. | reverse complement strand
AAGTTTCTTCAATAACCGGATAGGTTGCTGCCAGTTCAGACAACATTCCTACCGCTTGTGAACCCTGACCCGGGAACACAAAAGCGAATTGCGTCATTTTTTTTATCCTTATACTTAGAAACGAACCAGCGCAGAACCCCAGGTGAAACCACCACCGAAGGCCTCCAGCAGAACCAGCTGACCGCGTTTGATACGGCCATCGCGTACGGCTTCGTCAAAAGCGCACGGTACGGAAGCCGCCGAGGTGTTGCCATGACGGTCGAGAGTGACCACGACATTGTCCATCGACATGCCCAGTTTCTTCGCCGTTGCGCTGATAATACGGAAGTTCGCCTGGTGCGGCACCAGCCAGTCTAATTCAGAGCGGTCGAGATTGTTGGCTGCCAGCGTTTCATCAACGATATGCGCCAGTTCAGTCACCGCCACTTTAAAGACTTCGTTGCCCGCCATCGTCAGGTAAATCGAGTTCTCTGGATTTACGCGATCGGCGTTTGGCAGCGTCAGCAGTTTGCCGTAGCTACCGTCAGCATGCAGGTGCGTGGAGATGATACCCGGCTCTTCAGATGCGCCAAGCACCACGGCACCCGCGCCGTCACCAAAAATAATGATCGTGCCGCGATCGCTTGGATCACAGGTGCGCGCCAGCGTATCTGCGCCCACCACCAGCGCATATTTCACTGCGCCAGATTTCACATATTGATCGGCGACACTGAGCGCATAGGTAAAGCCCGCACACGCGGCGGCAATATCAAATGCCGGAGCGCCTTTCACACCCAGCATATCCTGAATCTGACAAGCTGCACTTGGGAATGCGTGGGTCGCAGACGTGGTAGCAACCACAATCAGACCCAGCTCGCTAGCCTCAATGCCCGCCATTTCCAGCGCGCGCTTGGCCGCTTCGTAACCCAGCGTAGACACGTTTTCATCAGGGCCAGCAATACGACGTTCACGGATACCTGTACGGGTGACAATCCACTCGTCAGAAGTATCAACCATTTTTTCCAGATCGGCGTTAGTCCGCACTTGCTCAGGCAGATAGCTGCCGGTACCAATAATCTTCGTATACATGTACGCTCAGTCACTTTTCGCTAATATAGCCGCTCAATTCAACCACCGCGAAGCTGGTTTACTGTTTGCCGGCTTCCCGCATGTCGAATCCGGCGGGGTATACGGATTCTAGGCGAGCGGCAATTCGCTGAGGAACTTGTCGCTGCACCGCCTGCACTGCCTGTTCTATCGCGATCGCAAAGGCTCGCTGATTGGCCGCACCATGACTCTTAATCACCGTGCCGCGCAATCCTAACAGACAGGCACCATTATACTGGTCGGGGTTGAGGTGACTGAATCGCCTTGTCAGACTTTTTTGTAACCAGCGCTTTAATAAAATCAGCCACCACGACCGTTTTTTACCCTCGCTCTGAGATTTCAGCAGCGAAAGAAAGACTCTAACCACCCCTTCCATCGTCTTTAAGGTGACGTTACCTGTAAAACCGTCACAAACCATCACGTCGGTTTTGCCCGTCAACAATTCGTTGGCTTCAAGATAGCCGATATAGTTGATAGACGGGATCGTTTTTAGCACTAAAGAGGCATCACGGATACTGTCGTGCCCTTTAATTTCTTCTTCACCGATGTTGAGCAAAGCAACGCGGGGGCGGGCAATACCCAGCACCTCTTCCGCCATTACTGACCCCATCACGGCGAATTGCACCAGCATTGTACTGTCGCAATCAACGTTAGCGCCTAAGTCCAGCACCACCGTTTTGCCCTTTTGCTGATGCGGTAACACCGTCACCAACGCTGGGCGCTCAATCCCCTGAATCGGTTTGAGCAGTAATTTCGCAAGCCCCATCAGTGCTCCGGTATTTCCGGCACTGACGCACGCTTCGGCCCGCCCTTCTTTCACCATTTCTAACGCCACCCGCATTGAACTACCGCGACTGTGGCGGATAGCATGAGATGGCCGTTCATCACTGGCAATAACCGACTGGGCAGGGATAATCTGCAAACGTGAACGTTGTTCAAAGTCAGCTCTGGCGAGTAATGGCGTAATGTCGTCGGGATTGCCGACCAGAAGAAGTGAGAGTTGCGGATTAGAATTCAGTGCCTGCAAAGCTGCAGGCACTGTCACGAGAGGGCCAAAATCGCCCCCCATGACATCTAACGCCAGGGTTAGACGTGTCAAGGTATCGTCGCCGCTCGGTTTGGTGTTTCCCCAGTTGCCTGGGGAAAATCCTCACTAAGCTTCATCACGCTTGAACTCTTGGTCTTTCGCATTACAGGAAACCCGTAACGCGAAATTCTTTGAGTATCGCGTGATTACTTAGCGATTACCTTACGGCCACGGTAGAAACCGTCGGCAGTGATGTGGTGACGCAGGTGTTGTTCACCAGAAGTTTTGTCTACAGACAGGCTGGTGACTGCGGTCAGAGCGTCATGGGAACGACGCATGCCACGTTTGGAACGGGTTGGTTTATTCTGTTGTACGGCCATGGACCTTACTCCTCAATTACTTACGCTTTAAGCTGGCTAATACGGCAAATGGATTTGGCTTCTGTGCCTCTTCAGGCAATTCACCAAAGACCATGTCCGCCTCGGACACTTCACAGTGTTCAGAATCATGCACCGGAACTACAGGCAAGGAGAGGATGATTTCATCTTCAACCATCGCCAGCAGATCGATTTCGCCGAATTCGTTAACCTCAATCGGCTCATACGCTTCCGGGAGTGCTTCAACCTGATCATCATTTTTGACCGGGCTAAAACAATACGTTGTGTGGACGTGATGAACAAACGGTTTCCCGCAACGCTGACATTCTAACGATACCGTGACCTTCACATCGCCGTTTATCACCGCGAGGCGTTGGTTATCGATAGCGAAGGATATTTCGCATTCTACATCGCTGTCCACACTGACTACAGATGCGGCGACGCGCTCCGCCTGATCGGGGGTATAGATACCCTGGTAATCAAGGCGTTTTTGAGCCGTACGAACCGGATCGAGAGTCAGGGGTAATTTTACCTTTTGCATAGGGCGCGCATATTAACTTTGTAACGTCATAGAGTCAAAGAAAAAGGCAGCCTCAGGTTGCCTTTTGCCAATTATTCGCACACATTGCGGGCTATAGTTTAAAATGTCGGAATCTAATTCGCTACCGTCTATTTAAAAAATTATGTCTGAATTGATTCTTGCCTCCACCTCCCCTTATCGCAAACTGCTGTTAGAGAAGTTCGGAGTACCGTTTGAATGCGCCGCTCCAGAGGTTGATGAACGCCCTCATGCTGGCGAAACAGCGCGTAACCTGGTGCTACGCCTGGCGCAAGCGAAAGCTCAGGCACTGGCGGAACGTTATCCGAATCATCTGATTATCGGTTCTGATCAAGTGTGTGTGCTGGATGGTGAAATAACCGGCAAACCGCACACCGAAGAAAATGCGCGCCAGCAATTAAAAAAGGCCAGCGGCAATATCGTGACCTTTTTTACCGGTCTGGTACTGTATAATTCTGTTAATGGACAGTTACAAACAGAATGCGAACCATTCGATGTTCATTTCCGTCATCTTAGTGAACAAGAAATAAACCATTATATTCGTAAAGAAAGCCCGCTAAATTGCGCCGGTAGTTTTAAAAGCGAAGGTTTGGGCATTGCGCTGTTCGACCGCCTTGAAGGGCGCGACCCAAACTCGCTGGTCGGGCTGCCGCTGATAGCCTTGTGTCAAATGCTACGCCGCGAGAACGTCAACCCGCTGTTAAATTAGGCTTTTCCCCTCATCCCGCTAAGGAGTGAGGGGATAAACTCAGGCTATCGCCATCAGGCTGGTGATCAGCATATTACCGCCGACAAACAGCAGCACCAGGTAGACCAGCCGCAGGAATGTCTCTCTTTTGATGCGCTGTAAGAAGGCCATGCCGAGGAAAAAGCCAATGGCCGCCATCGGGAAGCCGATGGTTAACGCGCTGCCCAGATGAGCGGTAAACGCGCCGTTACGGTACTGATTGAACGCGTTCCAGGTGTTAAAGACGACCCAAACCATATTCATGGTATTACGGAACTTCTCTTTTTCCTTCACGGCCTCAATGGTATAGACCGTAATCAGCGGCCCGCCGATAGTGAATGCGCCATGAACGATCCCACCTAAAATCAGGCAGCCATAGCGGAAACTTTTCCGCGCCAGCGTGTCCGGTGCATTAGCCACTTCCACCTTTTTAAAAATCATCGGGTTGACGATGTGCTTGTAGATATTCATGACTGCAATAATTGTCACCATTGCGCCAATGCAGATTTTCGCCACGTTAGGGCTGATGGTATAAAACAGATAGTTACCGACTAAGATCCCCGGTACGCAAAGCACCACGATTTTCCCCAGGTCGCGCCAGGAGATATCACGCCAGGTTTTTAGCGCCAG
>JBOFJM010000631.1:0-3181 GCA_051656825.1 Kluyvera sp. | reverse complement strand
GATCAACTCTTCATTGCTGAGGTTTTCATTCGGCGCGTAGCCCCAGTAAACTTTGCGCACACGCTCATGCAGATATTCCGCGAAGGCTTCCGCCAGACGGTCGGCAATCGCTTTGACCATGATTTTGTTGTAATCATCGTGCTGCGCTTCGAATGCCTCGGCTAACGCATCTTCTTCCAGCCCGCCGGTCACCGCAAACGCACCGATATAGTCGGCTTTGCCAGATGTTTTCGGCGCAACGAAGTCAGATAAACAGTAGTTGGCGAAGCCCACTTTTTCCGTTTGCTGGCGCAGGTGGCGGCTCACATTCAGTACCTGTGCGCGCGTTTCATCAGTGTAAATTTCAACATCGTCGCCCACGCGGTTGGCGGGGAACAGACCAACCACGCCACGCGGATTCAGCGATTTCTCGGCGCTGAGTTTATCCAGCATGTCGTTAGCATCTTTGAACAGGCGCTGTGCTTCTTCGCCAACCACTTCATCTTCGAGGATGCGCGGATATTTACCCGCCAGCGACCAGGTCATGAAGAACGGCGTCCAGTCGATGTAGTTACGCAGCGTTTCGATGCTGGCTTCAACTTCTTGTACACCCAGACGATGCGCGACCGGCGGCGTGTAGCTTTCCCAATCAAAGGCTAAATCGTTGTCGCGCGCGGCCTGTAACGTCACCGGCGGGGTGCGAGGTTTTTTACGCCCGTGCTGGATGCGCACGGTTTCGTATTCTTTGCGGGTGCGAGCCACGAAATCGTCGCGTTGAGTATCAGAGAGCAATGCCGCCACCACGCCAACGGTACGCGAGGCGTTTTGCACATAGACCGTCGGGCCGCTGTAGTTCTGTTCGATTTTCACCGCCGTGTGCGCTTTCGAGGTGGTCGCGCCGCCAATCAACAGCGGAATGGTAAAGCCCTGGCGCTCCATCTCTTTCGCCACGTTGACCATTTCGTCGAGCGACGGCGTGATCAGACCTGAAAGGCCAATCAGGTCGGCGTTCACTTCTTTGGCGGTTTTGAGAATTTTATCGGCAGGTACCATCACGCCGAGGTCGATAATTTCGTAGTTGTTGCATTGCAGCACCACGCCAACGATGTTTTTGCCGATGTCATGCACATCGCCCTTCACGGTGGCGATAACCATTTTGCCGTTGCTGGAGCCTTTTTCTTTGCTGGCTTCGATAAACGGTTCGAGATATGCCACCGCCTGTTTCATCACGCGGGCAGATTTCACCACCTGCGGCAGGAACATTTTGCCTTCGCCAAACAGGTCGCCAACCACGTTCATGCCGTCCATCAGTGGCCCTTCAATTACCTGAATGGGCCGTTCAGCCTGCTGACGCGCTTCTTCGGTGTCTTGCTCGATAAACTCGGTGATGCCTTTCACCAGCGAGTATTCGAGGCGTTTTTTCACTTCCCAACTGCGCCATTCCGCCTGTTGGGCGTTGGCGGTATCGTCGGTTTTGCTGCCGCGATATTTTTCCGCCAGATCCAGCAGCCGCTCTGTGCCGTCGTCGCGGCGGTTGAGGATCACATCTTCAACCGCATCGCGTAATTCTGCCGGAAGGTCGTCATAAATAGCCAGTTGCCCGGCGTTGACGATCCCCATGTCCATGCCGTTACGGATGGCGTAGTAGAGGAATACCGCGTGAATCGCTTCGCGCACGGGGTCGTTACCCCGAAACGAGAACGACACGTTGGAGACACCGCCTGAGATCAGCGCATGTGGCAGCTCGCGTTTAATGTCCTCGCAAGCACCGATAAAATCCTGCGCATAGTTGTTGTGCTCCTCAATCCCCGTCGCGACGGCGAAAATATTCGGGTCGAAGATGATATCTTCCGGCGGGAAGCCAACCTCTTCGGTGAGGATTTTGTACGCCCGGCGGCAAATGTCGATTTTACGTTCGCGAGTATCGGCCTGGCCGACCTCATCAAAGGCCATCACCACCACTGCCGCACCGTAGCGGCGCACTTTTTTCGCGTGGTGGATAAACGGTTCAACGCCCTCTTTCATCGAGATGGAGTTGACGATGCCTTTGCCCTGAATGCACTTCAGCCCTTTTTCGATAACGTCCCATTTCGAGGAGTCGATCATAATCGGCACACGGGCGATATCTGGCTCACCGGCAATCAGGTTCAGGAAACGCACCATCGCCGCTTCGGCGTCGAGCATCCCTTCATCCATGTTGATGTCGATAATCTGCGCGCCGCTTTCAACCTGTTGGCGAGCGACATCCAGCGCTTCGTTGTATTTTTCTTCTTTGATCAGGCGCTTAAATTTAGCCGAGCCGGTGACGTTGGTTCGTTCGCCGACGTTGACGAACAGGCTATCGTCGCCGATATTCAGCGGCTCCAGGCCAGACAGGCGGCAAGCGACGGGGATTTCCGGCAGCCTGCGCGGTGGCAGGCCGCTCACCGCACGGCTCATCGCCGCAATGTGTTCCGGTGTCGTGCCACAGCAGCCGCCGACAATGTTCAAGAAGCCCGCTTCGGCCCATTCGCGAATTTGCGCCGCCATCGTATCAGCGTCGAGATCGTATTCACCAAAGGCGTTCGGCAGCCCGGCGTTCGGGTGGGCAGTCACGTAACATTCGGCAATACGCGACAGTTCCTGTACGTACTGGCGCAGTTCGTCCGGCCCCAACGCGCAGTTGAGGCCGAAAGTTAACGCATCGGCATGACGCAGCGAGTTATAAAATGCTTCGGTAGTTTGCCCGGAAAGCGTGCGCCCGGAGGCATCGGTGATAGTGCCGGAAATCATGATCGGCAGGTCAACGCCCAGCGCTTCAAATTCTTCTTTTACCGCAAATATTGCGGCTTTGGCATTCAGCGTATCAAAAACGGTTTCAATCAGAATAAGGTCTGAGCCGCCTTCCACCAGCGCTTTGGTGGATTCACGGTAGGCCGCCACCAGCCCATCAAAGGTGATGTTACGAAACGCCGGATCATTAACATCCGGTGAAATGGACGCAGTGCGGTTAGTTGGGCCAAGCACGCCTGCCACGTAGCGTGGTTTTTCCGGCGTGCGCGCTGTCCATTCGTCGGCGCAGGCGCGGGCCAGTTTCGCCGCCGTAAAGTTGATTTCCGCCGACAGGGATTCCATCTGGTAATCCGCCATAGCGATGGTCGTGGAGTTGAAGGTGTTGGTGTCGATGATATCCGCACCGGCTTCAAAATAGGCGCTGTGGATG
>JBOFJM010000630.1:0-3578 GCA_051656825.1 Kluyvera sp. | reverse complement strand
CTGGGGTCACAAGGGTCTGATTTTCATCAACCTTGCCCGTGGATCGAACTGGGCCGTAAACTGTGGTTACCCGCAGGCGTCGAGGGAGTCTGGCAGCGCTGGGAGCAGCCGCAGAATTCAATTGAGAGGGAAGCATGAGTCAGTTTTTTTATATCCATCCGGATAACCCACAGCCGCGCCTGATTAACCAGTCCGTTGAAATTGTGCGTAAGGGCGGGGTGATTGTTTATCCTACCGACTCTGGCTACGCACTGGGCTGCAAAATTGAAGATAAAGGCGCGATGGAGCGTATTTGTCGCATCCGTCACCTGCCGGACGGCCACAACTTTACGCTGATGTGCCGCGATTTGTCCGAGTTATCTACTTACTCGTACGTTGATAACGTGGCGTTTCGTTTAATCAAAAACAACACGCCGGGCAACTACACCTTTATTTTGAAGGGAACCAAAGAGGTTCCACGCCGCCTGTTGCAGGAAAAGCGTAAAACCATCGGGATGCGTGTGCCATCAAACCCGATCGCGCAAGCGCTGCTTGAAGCGTTGGGTGAGCCGATGCTCTCGACTTCTCTGATGCTGCCGGGCAACGAATTCACCGAGTCTGATCCCGAAGAGATTAAAGATCGTCTGGAGAAAGTCGTGGATTTAATCATTCACGGCGGCTATTTGGGCCAGCAACCGACCACCGTTATCGACCTGACCGAAGACTCTCCGGTGGTGATTCGTGAAGGCGTTGGTGACGTAAAACCGTTCCTGTAAGCCGAGCGATGATGACACAGTAGGGCTAACGTTCAGCGTCATAGCCCTACTGTGTTTTTTAAAACGGCGACGCAGCGAGGTATCAGCGTGCTGACTTGCCACCATTAGATGCCGTAACGTCGGCAGGTTTACTCTCAACCTCGCTTTTTTTCTCACCTTTCTTTGCATTCTGCGGCAGCATTTCAGCCTGACCCGAAAACGCACCACCTTTTTTAATGCTCAGTCTATTGTAAGTAATCGTTCCTGATACCTTACCGTTTTCAGCTATTTCCAGCGAATCACTGATGCAATGCCCTGACATATTGCCGTCTACGATAATCTCTTTGCTGGTGATATTTCCATCAACCTCGCCGCCGTGCATTATTTTAATGACCCCATCTTCAGTATTGATGTCACCTTTCAGATGGCCGTAAATATAAACATGGCCGCTGGAGATAATATTTCCTTCAACGGAGACATTTTTAGCAATCACGGTCGTATCATTGTTTTTCATCCCGGAGGTGGATTTGTCGTCAACGGCGGCGGGTAGCTGCTTTTCGGTAATGGGTAGGGTGTCTACCTGTTTATTTTTTTTAAACATTGTTTGGACCTGATTTTGGCGGATATGGATGATGAAACCTGCTATAGAGAGGGTTCCTAATACACTGGCTAGAATTTTTGTGTCAAAATGCCAGCTTATTAAAGCGAGTAGCCAGAAAAGAAAAGCGAGATTGATTGCAGTATAACATTTCGCCATATGGAAAGTTCTGCAGTTAAGCATGCTTACTCTTGTCATTGATGCACTTTTTAAAATGGATTTTCATATCTGAAACTCCTTTTATGCTTATCAATAATGTTTTGTTGTTTTTTTCAATGTTAACTTTTATTTCAACGCGTTCGTTGGTTACGTAGGAGTTAATGACTTGTTGTATTTCCTTTAGCATAGACGCCAATTCTTCTTGGTTGCCCATAATTCATAATTCCTACGGTCTGATGTATGCACAATGCAAGGGTTATTATTTCCGTGCGCCTTATTTATAATTACTATCGGCAATTTATGATTTAGCATAAAAAATATTTTCCCTTAAAATTTATGCTCACAATCAATGGGTTATAAGGCTTTTCATGAGAATCTTTTTCTTGTGCGTAATTTATTGTTTAGTAAGAGAAAAATATCTTTCGAAGTGAGCTGTTTGAGGGGGGGTAAATGCCTAATCTGCTATCTCGGGTGGCCTTATCAGGCCACCCGGTCAGTCAATTCACCGGCGCCGGGGAGCATTCGTTATTCATTCCTACGAAGGCGCTGACTTGCTGTCTTCTCCTGCCTGTCAATGATTATCAGTGACAGCGGTCTGGAGGTCTGGTGAGGTGGAAGGAATATCAGTATAGAATTCAATCCACAAGCCATCATCGTCAGGATCAGCATCCAGGTCTACGCTGTATTCTGACTGAGTTGTCGCATTCAACGTTACCGCTTGAGACGTGGCTACTTGCGGTATTACGGGCGTTTTCCCCATACTTTGCCATAGGCTCATTGCAGGAGCGGTAGCAGAGGGAATAATAGGTTCTATATAGGCGTTACTGATTGTGGGTGGAATACTTCTGGTTTGAGTAATATAGAATATCATGACATTTCTCCATCCAGTCCATAAACGTCGTATATCTGGCGAGGATTACCGGATATAAATAAAACAATATGGCCGCTATGTATGAAATGTTATGTAGCGGTTAAGCGTATCATCTGTCTCGGGTCCTTTATCCCGCTATCGGGTTATTAGCTGATTTGTCGGCATCCCTCCAAAGCGCCTTCATCTATCCTGATGTTCTCTCCCCTGGCGTGGGCAAGCGTTGCCACGCCAGGGGGCGCTCTGAGCCAAATGCTCATTCTTTCAGTCGGTTTTAAACGGTCGGCGTCTAAGATGGTTGTATGAAACGAGCAGAAGCATTGATTTTGAAATTAGTGTATTATTGCCGGTCACATTAATAGGTGTGTCTTAGCTGTTGTGGCATAGGTTGAGGCATCCTTAGAAAAATTTTCATATACATACAAAGAGTTAATTGGGGGCCCTCTCTAACTCATTGTTTTGTAAGTATATCCAGACGCCTGTGAAGGCGACACCTGAAGGAAGCTCGATGAGCGATAAAAGCGAAAAACTGCAAAAAGTACTGGCACGTGCTGGCCACGGCTCCCGTCGTGAAATTGAAACGATTATTGAAGCGGGCCGCGTTAGCGTGGACGGTAAAATCGCCAAGCTGGGCGATCGTGTTGAGGTTGTTCCTGGCCTCAAAATCCGTATCGACGGCCATCTTATCTCCGTAAAAGAGTCGGTAGAACAAATCTGCCGCGTTCTGGCTTACTACAAACCAGAGGGCGAACTGTGCACCCGCAATGACCCGGAAGGGCGTCCGACAGTCTTTGACCGTCTACCGAAACTGCGTGGCGCGCGCTGGATTGCGGTGGGTCGTCTGGACGTCAACACCTGTGGTCTGCTGTTGTTCACCACCGATGGTGAACTGGCGAACCGCCTGATGCACCCAAGCCGCGAAGTAGAACGTGAGTACGCCGTGCGCGTATTCGGTGAAGTTGATGAAAATAAACTGCGTCAGCTTTCCCGTGGCGTACAGTTGGAAGATGGCCCAGCGGCGTTCAAAACCATCAAATTTAGCGGTGGCGAAGGCATTAACCAGTGGTACAACGTGACCCTGACCGAAGGCCGTAACCGTGAAGTTCGTCGTCTGTGGGAAGCGGTAGGCGTGCAGGTTAGCCGTCTTATCCGTGTTCGCTATGGTGACATTCAGTTGCCAAAAGGCCTGCCTCGCGGCGGCTGGACGGAACTGGATCTG
>JBOFJM010000629.1:0-7751 GCA_051656825.1 Kluyvera sp. | reverse complement strand
TGGCTGATGAACCACGGTAAACCCGCTGATGCCAACCTCCAGCGTATGGTGCAACTTATTCAAACACGGAATCGGGAACGTGGTCCTGTGGCAATCTGATTTACGCGTCTCCTGGCGCTCACAGTGGCTCTCTTTATTGCTCCACGGCTTGGTAGCGGCCTTCGTGCTGCTGATGCCGTGGCCGTTGAGCTATACCCCATTGTGGCTGCTGTTATTGTCTTTGGTGGTGTTTGACTGCGTGCGCAGCCAGCGGCGTATTCACTCACACCAGGGGGAAATCAAACTGTTGATGGATTCGCGTCTGCGCTGGCATAACCGGGAGTGGGAGCTTCTTGGGATGCCGTGGATGCTCAATTCAGGAATGATGTTACGGATACGCCCCCCAGGTGGAGGTCGTCGTCGGCATCTGTGGTTGGCTGCCGATAGCATGAATGCCGAAGAGTGGCGCGACCTGCGGCGGATAATCCTGCAACAGTGCGCGCCGAGCAAGCGTTAGGAGAAGCGTTCGGCCATTTCGCCGAGAATTTGCTCGCACCACGTCTGAATGCGTTCGTCGCTCAGATCGTACTGATTTGTTTCATCCAGCGCGAGGCCGACAAAAAGCTGTCCGTCGGCAATAACCGGTTTCGGGCTGGTGAACTCATACCCTTCGGTAGGCCAGTAGCCGACAAAATTCACGCCTTTAGTCGCCAGCTTGTCATGCAACATGCCCAGTGCATCCAGGAACCACTCGCCGTAGCCTAACTGGTCGCCCATGCCGTACAGCGCGACGATTTTACCTTCCAGATTCAGCGTATCCAGCTGTTCCCAAACCGCTTCCCAATCTTCCTGAATTTCACCGAAATCCCAGGTCGGAATACCCAGAATGAGCACATCGTATTGCTCCATTAACGCCGGGGAATCATCTTTCAGGTTGTGTAACGTGACCAGTTCCGGGCCGATAATATCGCGAATTTTCTCCGCAGCCATCTCGGTATAGCAGGTGCTGGAACCATAAAAAAGGCCAATATTCATGACGAACAGCTCTCGATTCTTACGATGACGATGCGGCTAGTGTACCAGAAAGGTGTTCAATTCAGGCATAATGGTGCTGATTTAACACGCAGAGGGGCCGATGTGGATAAGGATCTTGCACGAATCGAACAGTTTCTCGATGCGCTGTGGCTGGAGCGAAATTTAGCGGAAAATACCCTAAGCGCATATCGCCGGGATTTAACTATGGTGGTTGAATGGCTGGCGCATCGTGGCATTTCGCTTGAGAATGCACAGAGCGACGATCTGCAAAATTTACTCGCCGAACGCCAACAGGGCGGCTATAAAGCGACCAGTTCCGCGCGTTTGCTCAGCGCCATGCGCCGTTTTTTCCAACATCTGTACCGTGAAAAAATTCGCCCGGACGATCCCAGCGCGCTGCTGGCCTCGCCGAAGCTGCCTCAGCGCTTGCCGAAAGATCTCAGTGAAGCGCAGGTGGAACGTCTGCTTCAGGCTCCGACGGTGGATCAACCGCTGGAGCTGCGCGATAAGGCTATGCTTGAAGTGCTGTATGCTACCGGCTTGCGCGTGTCCGAACTGGTTGGCCTGACGATGAGTGACATCAGCCTGCGTCAAGGCGTGGTTCGGGTGATCGGTAAGGGGAATAAAGAGCGGCTCGTTCCGTTAGGAGAAGAGGCCGTTTACTGGGTTGAGCACTGGCTGGAACACGGTCGGCCGTGGTTATTGAACGGTGTGGCCATTGATGTGCTTTTCCCTAGCCAGCGAGCTCAGCAAATGACCCGACAGACTTTTTGGCATCGCATTAAGCATTATGCTCAACTGGCGGGTATTGATAGCGAAAAGCTTTCGCCGCACGTTTTACGGCACGCCTTTGCGACGCATTTGCTCAACCATGGCGCGGATCTCCGCGTGGTGCAAATGCTGTTAGGGCATAGCGATTTGTCAACGACACAAATCTATACGCACGTGGCGACAGAACGCCTGCGACAACTTCATCAACAGCACCATCCACGAGCATGATGCTGATTTAAAAGGACAGTTTATGAAACAAGGTTTAATGATGTTTACCCTGATGGCGGCGGCGTTTTCCGGCCTGGCGCACGCAGACGATGCGGCCATCAAGCAATCCCTGACGAAACTGGGCGTTGAAAGCACCGATATTCAGCCCGCGCCGGTTGCCGGTATGAAAACCGTGCTGACCAACGGCGGTGTGCTGTATGTCACCGACGACGGCAAACACATTATTCAGGGGCCAATGTACGATGTCAGCGGCGCGCGTCCGGTTAACGTCACCAATAGTTTGCTGATGACTCACCTGAAAGCGCTGGAAAAAGAGATGGTTGTCTACAAAGCGCCGCAGGAAAAGTATGTGATCACCGTCTTTACCGACATCACCTGTGGCTACTGCCACAAGCTGCATGAAGCTATCAAAGACTACAACGCGCTGGGGATAACCGTGCGTTATCTGGCCTTCCCGCGTCAGGGTGTCCAGAGCCAGTCTGGGCAGGATATGAAATCTATCTGGTGTGCGAAAGACCGTAACAAAGCCTTTGATGACGCAATGGCGGGCAAAGGCGTACAGGCCGCAAGTTGCGACATTGATATCACCAACCACTACGCGTTGGGCGTGCAGTTTGGCGTGACCGGTACACCGGCTATCGTTCTCGATGACGGTTATCTCGTTCCGGGATATCAGGGGCCGCAAGAGATGAAAGCCTTCCTCGACGAACATAAAAAACAGACCAGCGGTAAATAATTCGCGTGAAACAACAGACCCAACTTCGCCGCCGTGAGGTGGATGATTCAATTGAGCTACCCGCCGAGCTATCGCCGCTGCTGCGCCGGTTATACGCCAGCCGTGGGGTAAAAACGGCGGACGATCTGGAGCGCGGCCTGAAAGGCATGTTGCACTGGCGTTCGCTGACAGGCGTCGAAAAAGCTGTCGAAATGCTACACCACGCGTTTGAAAACAATCTGCGCATTATGGTGGTGGGCGATTTTGACGCCGACGGCGCGACCAGTACCGCGCTGAGCGTGCTGGCACTGCGCGCGATGGGCTGTCGCAATGTAGAATACCTCGTGCCTAATCGTTTTGAAGATGGTTACGGGCTTAGCCCTGAGGTGGTCGATCAAGCCCACGCTCGCGGCGCGCAGATGATCATGACGGTCGATAACGGGATCTCGTCCCACGCCGGGGTCGATCATGCACATGCTCTCGGGATCAGCGTGCTGGTTACCGATCACCACCTGCCGGGCGAAACGCTGCCGGATGCCGACGCGATGGTTAACCCGAATCTCGTTGACTGCCCGTTCCCGTCGAAATCACTGGCGGGCGTCGGGGTGGCGTTTTACCTGATGCTGGTGCTGTGCAACCATCTGAAGGCTCAGGGCTGGTTTGAAGCGCGCGGCATTACCGTGCCGAAAATTGTCGAATACCTCGACTTAGTGGCGCTGGGCACGGTGGCTGACGTCGTACCGCTGGATGCCAACAACCGCATTCTCACTTGGCAGGGTTTAAGCCGTATTCGGGCAGGCGTTTGCCGCCCGGGGATTAAAGCGCTGCTGGAAATTGCTAACCGCGATGCCTCAAAGCTGGTCGCCAGCGATCTGGGTTTTGCCATAGGCCCACGGCTGAATGCTGCCGGTCGGCTGGACGATATGTCGGTCGGCGTGGCGCTACTGCTGTGCGATAACATCGGTGAAGCACGTGTGCTGGCAAATGAACTGGACGCGTTAAACCAGACGCGTAAAGAAATTGAGCAAGGGATGCAGGCCGAGGCGCTAACGCTGTGCGAGCAACTGGAGCGCAGCCGCGCCGAGTTGCCAGGCGGGCTGGCGATGTATCATCCCGAGTGGCATCAGGGCGTGGTGGGCATTTTGGCTTCGCGAATTAAAGAGCGATTCCATCGTCCGGTTATTGCGTTTGCCCCAGCCGGTAACGGCCAGCTGAAAGGCTCGGGGCGCTCGATTCAGGGGCTGCATATGCGCGATGCTCTGGAGCGCTTGGACACGCTGCATCCGGGTTTGATGTTGAAATTCGGTGGTCATGCCATGGCGGCGGGGTTATCGTTAGAAGAGTCGCGTTTTGAGGAGTTTCAGCGCTACTTTGGCGAATTAGTCAGCGAATTGCTCGATCCCGCCCTGTTGCAGGGGGAAATTCTCTCTGATGGCGAACTTAGCCCGCAGGAGATGACGCTAGAGATGGCGCAGATGTTGCGCGAGGCTGGACCGTGGGGGCAAATGTTCCCTGAGCCGCTGTTTGACGGGCGTTTTCGCCTGTTACAACAGCGCCTGGTGGGCGAACGCCACCTGAAAGTGATGGTTGAACCGGTTGGCGGCGGGCCGTTGCTGGACGGTATCGCCTTCAATGTTGACACGAGCTATTGGCCGGATAACGGCGTGCGTGAAGTGACGCTGGCATACCGGCTGGACATCAATGAATATCGTGGCAACCGTAGCTTACAGCTTATCATCGAGAATCTCTGGCCGATTTAGCGTTGCTTAGGCTGTAATTAAGAGCGGGAATCCGCTAAGATTCCGCTCTTATAACCGCATTTTTCTCGTCCATTAAAAGAAAATAGACCATGTTTGAAATAAACCCGGTAAATAATCGCATTCAGGACCTCACGGAGCGCTCTGACGTTCTTAGGGGGTATCTTTGACTACGATGCTAAGAAAGAGCGTCTGGAAGAAGTAAACGCCGAGCTGGAACAGCCGGATGTATGGAACGAACCCGAACGTGCGCAGGCGCTGGGTAAAGAACGTTCCTCCCTTGAAGCGATTGTCGAAACACTCGATCAAATGTCGCAGGGTCTGGAAGATGTTTCCGGGCTGCTGGAGCTGGCTGTCGAAGCCGACGACGAAGAAACCTTCAACGAAGCCGTTGCTGAGCTGGATACGCTGGAAGAAAAACTGGCGCAGCTGGAGTTCCGTCGTATGTTCTCCGGTGAATACGACAGCGCAGATTGCTATCTCGATATCCAGGCGGGTTCTGGCGGTACTGAAGCGCAGGACTGGGCAAGCATGTTGGAGCGTATGTATCTGCGTTGGGCAGAAGCACGCGGCTTCAAAACCGAAATCATCGAAGAGTCGGAAGGTGAAGTGGCTGGTATCAAATCCGTCACTATCAAAATTTCCGGCGACTACGCCTACGGCTGGCTGCGTACGGAAACCGGCGTTCACCGCCTGGTACGTAAAAGCCCGTTCGATTCCGGTGGCCGTCGCCACACTTCGTTCAGCTCCGCGTTTGTGTACCCGGAAGTGGACGATGATATCGATATCGACATTAATCCCGCCGATCTGCGCATCGACGTTTATCGCGCCTCCGGCGCGGGCGGCCAGCACGTTAACCG
The DNA here is from genome assembly GCA_051656825.1 of Kluyvera sp. GTDB lineage: Bacteria > Pseudomonadota > Gammaproteobacteria > Enterobacterales > Enterobacteriaceae > Kluyvera. Next base: position 2,406 of record JBOFJM010000629.1, on the reverse strand, counting down.
TACTGAATCCGCTGTGCGTATCACCCATATCCCGACCGGGATTGTGACGCAGTGCCAGAACGACCGTTCACAGCACAAGAACAAAGACCAGGCCATGAAGCAGATGAAAGCGAAGCTTTATGAGCTGGAGATGCAAAAGAAAAACGCGGAAAAACAGGCAATGGAAGACACTAAGTCTGATATTGGCTGGGGTAGTCAGATTCGTTCCTATGTCCTGGACGATTCCCGCATTAAAGACCTGCGCACCGGGGTTGAAACCCGCAATACGCAGGCGGTACTAGACGGTAGTCTGGATCAATTTATCGAAGCAAGTTTGAAAGCAGGGCTATGAGGAATCAACATGTCTGAACAAAACGCACAAGGCGCTGACGAGGTAGTCGATCTTAACAACGAAATGAAGGCACGCCGCGAAAAGCTGGCTGCACTGCGTGAGCAGGGCATCCCGTTCCCGAATGATTTCCGTCGTGATCGTACCTCTGACCAACTGCACGCTGAATTTGATGGCAAGGACAGCGAAGAGCTGGAAGCGCTGAATATCGAAGTATCCGTTGCTGGTCGTATGATGACTCGCCGTATTATGGGTAAAGCATCTTTCGTTACCCTGCAAGACGTTGGCGGCCGCATTCAGCTGTACGTTGCGCGCGACGATCTGCCAGAAGGTCTGTACAACGATCAGTTCAAGAAATGGGATCTCGGCGATATTCTGGGCGCGAAAGGTAAGCTGTTCAAAACCAAGACCGGCGAGCTGTCTATTCACTGCACCGAACTGCGTCTGCTGACCAAAGCATTACGTCCGCTGCCGGACAAATTCCACGGCCTGCAAGATCAGGAAGCGCGCTATCGTCAGCGTTATCTGGATCTCATCTCTAACGATGAATCCCGTAAAACCTTTAAAGTACGTTCCCAGATTCTGGCGGGTATTCGTCAGTTCATGGTTGCTCGCAACTTTATGGAAGTCGAAACCCCAATGATGCAGGTGATCCCTGGCGGCGCGTCTGCGCGTCCGTTCATCACCCATCACAACGCACTGGATATGGACATGTACCTGCGCATCGCGCCGGAACTGTACCTGAAACGTCTGGTGGTTGGCGGCTTCGAACGCGTATTCGAAATCAACCGTAACTTCCGTAACGAAGGTATCTCTGTTCGCCACAACCCTGAGTTCACCATGATGGAACTCTACATGGCGTATGCGGATTACAAAGATTTGATCGAACTGACCGAATCTCTGTTCCGTACGCTGGCGCAGACTGTCCTTGGTCACACTGAAGTGCCTTATGGCGACCAGATTTTCGATTTCGGCAAGCCGTTCGAAAAACTGACCATGCGTGAAGCGATTAAGAAATACCGTCCAGAAACCAACATGGCTGACCTGGATAACTTCGACTCTGCGAAAGCGATTGCTGAAAGCATCGGTATTCACGTTGAGAAAAGCTGGGGTCTGGGCCGTATCGTGACCGAGATCTTCGACGAAGTGGCAGAAGCACACCTGATTCAGCCAACCTTCATCACCGAATATCCGGCAGAAGTTTCTCCGCTGGCGCGTCGTAATGACGTGAACCCAGAAATCACCGACCGTTTCGAGTTCTTCATCGGTGGTCGTGAAATCGGTAACGGCTTTAGCGAGCTGAACGATGCTGAAGACCAGGCACAGCGCTTCCAGGATCAGGTTAACGCGAAAGCGGCTGGTGATGACGAAGCGATGTTCTACGACGAAGACTATGTCACCGCTCTGGAACATGGTCTGCCACCGACTGCGGGTCTGGGTATTGGTATCGACCGTATGGTTATGCTGTTCACCAACAGCCACACCATCCGTGACGTTATCCTGTTCCCAGCGATGCGTCCGGTAAAATAATCGCGTAAGCGAAATGCAAAAACCCGGCAATGCCGGGTTTTTTTATCACTAAAATTCGGCTTTTAAGGTGCAGTAAGGTGGGCGAAGTTTATCAACGCCTGGCGCGCATTTTCATCAGAGGCTTCCATCACCATCCACGGGCTAAAAGCCCACGGCGTTAGCGCCAGCACACGCAACATTTCATCCAGCTCACACCATTGGTACTCAATCACTTCATCAGCATTGGGCTGCACCTGATTTGTCACGCGGGCAGCATAGACTGGGCACACTTCGTTTTCCACGATGCCGTTAGGTGCAACGGCGCGGTAGCGGAAATCGGCGGCGACAGAGGTGATGTCGCTGATCTCTACGCCCAACTCAAAGCGGCAGCGGCGGGCAATGGCTTGTTCAAAGGTTTCACCCTGCTGCGGATGCCCGCAAACGGAGTTTGTCCACACGCCAGGCCAGGCCACTTTGCTCAGCGAGCGACGCGTCACCTGGAACTGGCCTTGAGCATTGAATAACCAGCATGAAAAAGCGAGGTGTAACGGGGTAGAGAGCGTGTGAGC
>JBOFJM010000628.1:0-1596 GCA_051656825.1 Kluyvera sp. | reverse complement strand
GGCCTACGGGGTTTGTACACCGCCATTTTCCGTTGTAGGCAGGATAAGGCGGAGCCGCCATCCGGCACAGCGAACACCGCCATTTTCCGGTGTAGGCCGGATAAGGCGAAGCCGCCATCCGGCACGGCGAACGTCACCATTTTCCAGCGTAGGCCGGATAAGGCGTAGCCGCCATCCGGCATTCAGGCGTTAGAGAATCTCCCCACCCTGAGTGAGCTGTTCCTTGCGCGCTTCTTCCTGTTCGCGATGGTGATGCCCATGATGCGAGATGGCGATACGCAGGCGTTGCTGTTGGCTGAAACGTTCTTCGCGGCTGAGCGATGCATCATCGCTCAGCTCTACCAGCAGCTCATTCATGTGCGTAATCACGTTCTCAGCAACTGCGGCATCAACGCGTGCAATGACCTCATCCAGATGTGACATATTCACTCCTTAATTAATTTTCACTTTCGAGAAATCACTTCCCATCAGGCTCACACTATAACCGCTGATGTTGCTACGGGTCGCGTAGAAGGTTTTCCCGTTCGCCAGTGCAATCCACGGAGCCTGTTGGTAGTAAATTTCTTGCGCCTGGCCGTACAGCGCGGCTCGCTTCGCCGGATCGCTCACTACCAGGGCTTTTTTAACCAAACTATCATACTCTTTATTGCACCAACGCCCGGCATTAGAGCCGGTTTTGATACTGTCACAGCCCAGCAACGTGTTGGCAAAGTTGTCCGGGTCGCCGTTATCTGACATCCAACCATACAGCGCACTGTCGTGTTCGCCCTTGCGCAAATCAGAAAGGTATTCACCCCATTCATAGGTCACAATCTTCGCTTTCACGCCCACTTTCGCCCAGTCGTTCTGGATCATCTCAGCAATCCGCCGCGAGTTGGGGTTATACGGGCGCTGTACCGGCATCGACCACAGCGTCGTAGCAAAACCGTTTTCCAGCCCCGCTTGCTTCAGCAGCGCTTTGGCTTTTTCAGGATCAAAACGGTAATCCTTCAGATTTTTATCAAAGCCCAGCATATTGGGCGGAATCGGTGATTTTGCCACCGTACCGGAGCCCATAAAGACGGCATTTACAATCGCCTGCTTGTCGGTGGCGTAGTTCAGTGCCTGGCGCACCAGCGCGTTATCAAACGGTTTTTTCTCGGTGTTAAACGCCAGATAACCCACGTTCAGCGCTTCCACCGAATGCAGGGTCAGGTCTTTATTGCCTTTAATCAGCTCGAACTGAACGGGCGATGGCGCGGGAATAATCTGGCATTCGTTGGTTTGCAGCTTCGCCAGCCGCGTTTCCACGTTTGGCGTGATAGAGAAAATCAGATGTTTAGTCGGCACAGCGCCCTCCCAATAGTCCGGGTTGGCGAGGTAACGAATCTGTGAGTCCACTTTATACTGTTGCAGCACATACGGCCCAGTGCCAATCGGCCAGTTATCAACGTATTCCGGCGTGCCTTTTTTCATCATTGCATCGGCGTATTCAGCAGAAAGTATCGAGGCGAAATCCATCCCCCAGTCAGCAAGAAACGCGGCATTCGGCGTATTCAGCACAAACTGCACGTGATAATCATCGACCTTTTTCACCGATTTAATCAGCTTATCCAG
>JBOFJM010000627.1:0-4260 GCA_051656825.1 Kluyvera sp. | reverse complement strand
TTCAAGCGTGGCTTGCCGCCGACAATTTTACCGCCGACGGCAAACAGCTCCAGTCCCTGGAGACACTGCGAAAGGCTCACGCTTAACGCCGTTTTTTGCGTCCCTGTACTGCTTTAAAGCGGGGGTTCGATTTGCAGATAACATACAGCCGCCCTTTGCGCTTCACGATTTGGCAATCCGGGTGGCGCTGTTTAGCACTGCGCAGTGAGTTAAGTACCTGCATCATGAACCTCTTTTTACGTTAATAAAGCGGCCAAAACGCTGGCTGAAGCGCGCTACGCTACCTTCGGTAGACGCTGTGCGCTGCTTCCCGGTGTAGTACGGATGCGATTTTGACGAAACATCAATAGTGACATACGGATATGTCACGCCTTCTAACTCAATCTCACGATCGGTACTGATAGTTGAACCGACTTTAAAGTACGCATTCACGCTCGTGTCATGAAAAACCACGGTGCGGTAATGGGGATGGATATTCGCTTTCATCTGGCCCTCAAATAATTATGTTATAACATAACAATTAAAATACGCCGTCAGAAATCACATTTCAACCCTCCGTTATGTAGGGATTTACGCCCGCCTTAGCGATTTTTCGCAAAAGCTCAGACCCCCGCCTGAACATAAATTAGAAAATAACGTTATTGGTGCTGATTTTCGCCATCAGGCAGGCTGTCGTTATCAACCCGACGGAGATATCCCATGCAGCGCTGTTGTTGTCATCCCGCATTCGCACCACCGCCATTACGACGTATTCATCTGCAAAATGGAGATAAACATGAGTCTGACCACCCTGCCTATTCTCAGCCTGGCGCAATACCACCAGCCGTCTGAACGCGGCGCATTTCTGCAACAGCTTCGCCACGCCGCCCGCGACGTTGGCTTTTTTTATCTGACCGATCACGGTATTAACGAGGCGTTGCAGCAGACGTTGCAATCAGAATCCCGCCGTTTTTTCACCCTGCCAGACACACAAAAACAGCAGGTCGCGATGATTCACTCTCCGCACTTTCGTGGCTATAACCGCAGCGCGGCGGAGCTAACGCGTGGGCAACCCGACTGGCGCGAGCAGTTTGATATCGGCGCAGAGCGTCAGGCCATTGCCCTGCAACCGCACGACCCGCGCTGGTTACAGCTACAGGGGCCAAACCTGTGGCCAGAAGCGTTACCGACGCTCAAGCCGGTCTTGCTGCAATGGCAGCGCGCCATGACCGACATGGCAATGACGCTGCTGCGCGCGTTTGCCGAAGCGCTGCAACTGCCCGCGCAGGCTTTTGACAGGCTGTACGGCGAAAAGCCCAACGAGCACATCAAACTGATTCGCTATCCAGGCCAACAAGACACGCAAAACAGCACTCAAGGCGTGGGAGCACATAAAGACTCGGGTTTCCTGAGTTTTCTGCTCCAGGACAACCAGAAAGGGTTGCAGGTTGAGGTGAGCGACGGTCAGTGGATTGATGCCGAGCCGTTGCCCGGCAGCTTTGTGGTGAATATTGGCGAGCTGCTGGAGCTTGCCACCAACGGCTATCTGCGGGCTACCGTACACCGCGTCGTTTCGCCGCCAGCCGATAAACAGCGGCAGTCGATAGCCTTCTTCCTCGGCGCACAATTAGATGCCGTCGTGCCGGTTTACTCGCTGCCCGAACCCCTGGCTCGCGAGGCCAACGGGCCGCAAAGCGACCCACAAAACCCGCTGCTGCGGGATGTCGGATGGAACTATCTAAAAGGCCGCCTGCGCTCCCACCCGGACGTCGCAGAACGCTATTACCGCGACGTCCTGCGCGCGCGCAGCGAACAACTTATCGCCTGACTCTCATTTAAAAAGGAAATACGCCATGAAGTATGCCGCATTCAAACTGGCAGGAGTTGCACTGTCTCTTTCTCTGGCCTGGAACGCGTTTGCCGATCCGCTGCGTATCGCCGCCGATCCCGTACCACACGCCGAGATCCTCAACTTTATCAAAAAGCAGGATCCGAAACTGGATCTGAAAATTGTCGAGCTGACCAGCGGCGTCAACGCCAACGAGCTGCTGGCGAACGGCGACGTTGACGCGAACTATTTCCAGCATGTGCCCTATTTGAAAGATCAGGAAAAAGCGCTGGGGAAAACCTTTGCCGTCGCCGCCACAGTGCATATTGAACCGCTGGGCATTTACTCGCACAAACATAAAACACTGCAATCGCTGCCGGAAGGGGCGACCGTTGCCGTGCCCAATAACACCACCAACTTGAGCCGTGCGCTGTTCCTGCTGCAAAGCAAGGGGTTAATTAAACTGGCGGCAAAATTCACTGACCCGGCAACCACGCTGGCAACGCCGAAAGATATCGTCGAAAACCCGCACAAGCTAAAAATACTTGAAGTGGAGTCCCCGCAGATCCCTCGCTCGCTGGATGACGTCGATCTGGCGGTTATCAACGGTAACTACGCGCTGGAAGCGGGCCTGACGCCAGCCAAAGATTCGCTGGGGCTGGAGAGCGCCGACCATAACCCGTATGCCAATATTCTGGTGACGACTCCGCAGTTGGCGAACGACCCGCGCATCAAAGCGTTGGCGAAAGATCTGGCCTCACCGCAGGTCGCGGAATTTATTCGCCAGCACTATAACGGCTCGGTTATTCCAGTGAGCGCACCGCAATCATGATTGTGATTGAAGGGCTGAGCAAGCAGTATGCCGGAAGCGGCCAACCGGCACTCAACGACATTTCGTTTAGCGTCCCGAAAGGGGCGATTTACGGCATTCTGGGGCGTAGCGGCGCAGGCAAAAGCACCCTCATTCGCTGCCTGAACTTACTGGAGCGGCCCAGCGCGGGCCGTATTCTGTTCAACGGAGCAGATATTGTGCAGTACGACAAAGCGCAACTGCGCGCGCATCGCCTGCGCACCGGCATGATTTTTCAGCACTTCAATTTACTCCACGCGCGCAACGTCGCTGATAACATCGCCGTCCCGCTGGAGATTGCCGGAGTGGCAAAGCCTGCGCGTGAAAAACGCGTGGCTGAGCTGCTCGCGTTAGTTGGGCTGAGCGACAAAGCGCAAGCCTTTCCCTCTCAACTTTCCGGCGGGCAAAAGCAGCGCGTCGGCATTGCCCGCGCTCTGGCGGCAGAACCGGATGTACTGCTGTGCGATGAAGCCACCAGCGCGCTGGACGCACAAACCACCGCTAGCGTGCTGGCATTGCTGGAGACGATTAATCGCCAGTTGGGGCTGACGATTGTGCTGATCACTCATCAGCTTGAAGTGGTGAAAAACCTCTGCGACCACGCCGCGCTGCTGGAAGACGGCGAGCTACAAGAAAGCGGCAAAATCGCCGATCTGCTGGCTTCGCCGTGGTCGCGGCTACGTGAAATGTTACTCGACAACGGCGATGAAGAACGCCGCTTTTTAGCCCGCCACGGCCTCGACAGGAGACAGTTATGTATCGTCGCATGAGCTGGGAAGAATTATGGCCGCTGCTGGTCGATGGTACGCTGGATACCCTCTACATGGTCGGGCTGGCGGCGCTGTTTACCGTCTTCATCGGCCTGCCGTTGGGCGTGCTGCTTATCGCCCTGATCCCCTTCACCCGCCTGCTGATTGGCACCACGCTCGGCAGCACGGCGGCCATTGTGCCGATTACCATTGGCGCGTTTCCCTTCTTTGCGCGGCTAACGGAAAGCGCGCTGGATGAAGTGGACTACGGGCGTATCGAAGCGGTGCTATCGATGGGCGGCAATGTCTGGCATGTGATTAGCAAAGCCTTGCTACCCGAAGCGCTCCCCGCGCTACTGGCGGCAACGACGCTCACTATCGTGATGCTGATTGGCTTTTCCTCAATGGCGGGGGTGATCGGCGGCGGCGGGCTGGGTGATTTGGCTATTCGTTACGGCTATCAGCGGTTTAACGATCAAATCATGGTCGGGACGGTGTTGATTCTGGTGTTAATGGTACAAGGGGTACAAATGGGCGGCGACAGATTAGTCCGCGCATTGGCGCACCGCCGCTAACGGCGGATCCTGCGAGCGGGACAAATTTCGCATTATTGGAGCATGGAATGTCGGGTATACTTAGCGCAGTGTGCCTCAGATAAGGACTGGCAGTGACTACACGACATTTAGTCGGTCTGATAACCGGCATGCTGATTATGGTGATTTTTGTCCCCATCCTCCTCAGTATCTGGCTCGCTCAACGCGAAGCGCATCGGCAGTTTATCAACGAACAAGAAACCTATGCATCCCGAGTATTAATGCGCGCCGAGCAGGTCATGGGACAGGCGAAACGGGCAT
>JBOFJM010000626.1:0-1538 GCA_051656825.1 Kluyvera sp. | reverse complement strand
CGTATAGCGGGACATGGAATGTGCTGATCGACAGCCACAGCCAGTCTCTTGAGCACTCTATCAGCTACGTCGCAGCATGATATCACGCCCCGGAAGCACGCACTTCCGGGTTTTTCCCTTTCAGGACTATGCCAGCCCCGGCGGGTTCACTTTCTCCACCAGGTGACGCACCTTACTGATAAGCTCGTTCAGGCTTTCATCCTGCATACCCAACTTCTGCAATTCCTGGTCGAGCGAGAACAGGTACTGGGCATTAGTGCCTAGCGGGCCGCTGGCGCGGGCAATCAGCGGAGCAATCACCTGTACGCTAGTATCTGACTCATACAGCGGGTGGCGCGGGTCCATAATAAATACCAGCGCGTTCACCGTCCGGCCATCGTCAAGGCTTAGCTTGCACCAGGTTGGTAGGTAGCAGCCGGTAATCATCTCGCGCTTCCACAGCAACGCTAATTCGTTTTCGATTTCATCGTCCGGCAGACGATAGGCAACCCCCGTGGTACGCCCACCCTCTTTTAACGCCAGCATTCGTCCTGGCTGGCAAGCACTACCGCGCCCCGCCGTTAATCGCAGGCAGAAGGCACGATGCCAGCCCACCAGCGTACCGGTTACTGATTCGCTATAGTTGAGCGCTGGGTTCCACATCAGTGAGCCATAGCCAAAAATCCACACCGGGCCATTATCTGGCCGACAGGCTAATGTTGCCGCCAACGATGCTGCACGTTGTTCAGCAGACCAAAGCAGAGATTCCTCAATAGCGCCAAACGCTGTTGTACAATCCGCCTTCATTAAGAAATCACGCGTTAACACTTTAAACCTCCGCCACCACTTCTCTTCCCTGCTTCACATACGCCCCCGGGAGCCGAATGGCTGACGTCCGCTGCTGTCATTGATGAAATATTATCCAGCTTTACGCCTCAGGATGCAATTTGTCTGCCGCCACACCGGTAATATTTAGCAGGTAACCTGAGTAATCAAAATAGGAATAACAGCGCATTAATGCACTGTTATTTAAAAAATATTTAGCCAAGAATTTATATTATAGCCATTAGTGAGAAAAAATGCCGCCATGGGTAAACTTTAGTAAAAGTTAGCATGAGCACGACAAAAATTTGTTAATTTACACAGCTTATTTTTTCTATAATTATAAATACCTGCATAGATGGAGACAAACATGACCCACGCACATGAGGCGGTGAAAACTCGCCATAAGGAGACGTCGCTCATTTTCCCGGTAGTGGCACTGGCAATCCTGCTGTTTTGGGGTAGCAGTCAGTCATTGCCAGTGGTTATTGCCATCAATGCGCTGGCATTGGTTGGTATTTTGAGCAGTGCGTTTAGTGTTGTACGCCACGCGGATGTGTTAGCGCACCGTCTTGGCGAGCCGTATGGTTCTCTGATTTTAAGCCTTTCGGTTGTTATTCTTGAAGTCAGTTTAATCTCAGCATTAATGGCAACAGGTGATGCTGCGCCGACGCTAATGCGCGACACGCTTTATTCGATCATTATGATTGTAACCGGCGGTTTAGTCGGCTTTTCGT
>JBOFJM010000625.1:0-14266 GCA_051656825.1 Kluyvera sp. | reverse complement strand
GCAGTAGCGTCGCCGGTCAGCGTTTCGCCCTGCCATAATTGCAGACTGACGCGTAAATCATCGCGCGGTTCGCCTGCAATTCTGACTTCGGCCTCCAGCACGGCGCGGCTGAAATCGTCATTAAAACGGGTGTTGATGCGCAGATCGCGGATTTGCGTCACGGGTTTATGCAGCAGTGAAACGTCGCGGAAAATACCGCTCATGCGCCACATGTCCTGATCTTCCAGATAGCAGCCGTCGCTCCAGCGCAGCACCATTACCGCCAGCCGGTTTTCACCGCTGGTCAGAAAATCGCTGAGATCAAACTCCGAAGGCAGGCGGCTATCCTGGCCGTAGCCGACCCAGCGCCCATTGCACCACAGATGAAAGGCAGAATTTACGCCATCAAAAATAATGCGCGTCTGACCCGTTTGTAGCCAGTCGTTATCCACATTAAATGTGAGCGAGTAACATCCAGTGGGATTCTCAGCCGGAACGCACGGAGGGTTAACCGGGAACGGGTAGGTGATATTGGAGTAGATTGGCGCATCATAACCGCTTAATTGCCAGTTAGACGGCACGGAGAGGGTATCAGCCTGCGCTAAATCACTCACAAGCCAGCTTTCAGGTACGGCTTCCGGCGAGGAAAACCAGGCAAACTTCCACTCACCATTCAGCGAGCGTAATTGCGCTGAGCGGCAGTTTTTACGGGCATCATCCGCTGAGCGCCAGCTATAAAATGGCGGGTGAGCCTCCAGACGATTGAGCTGCGTTACGCCGGGATTTTCCCAGTCGCGGCGTTTCAGTACGGCGGCGAGTGAATCCGTGTTCAGGGTCATGGCTGTATCCTATTTGAATTTGTTATCCGCTCACAATTCAAATAAACATACGGGGGAGGCGATTCTCTTGTAAAGGCGAGGGTGGATAATCAGTGAACCGACTCACAGAAATTCAGGCGTACGCGTTTTTAGGCAGCCCTTTGACCAGGAGCCTATTCCACCAGGCTCTAAAGGCGAGATACCTGGCGCGCCAACTGCATCAGCGACTCGGCCAGCGCCTGAGCAGTGGCCGACTGCGTGTTCGGCGGGAGCACCGTTTTTCGCTCGACCAGCGTGACTGGCAAAAGCAGATTGCCGAGGGAGGCCTCGCCCTGAGAAAGCTGTAATAGCTTATCGACACTGGTTTGCCCCAGCAGCGGGAAATTCTGCTTTATTGTCGTCAGCGGCGGGATAAAACAGGCGCTGTCTTCGGTGTCATCATAACCAATGACCGAGATGTCGGCCGCAACCCGCAGGCCAAATTCGGTGATAGCCCGCATCGCGCCCAGCGCCATCTGATCGTTGGCGACCAGTATCGCGCCTGGGATGTTACCGTCGTTCAGCATCTGCATCGTTTGGTTGAAGCCGGACATCGCGCTCCAGTCGCCTTCCATTTCCGCCGTGGGTTGTAGCTGGTAGTGCGCCAGATATTTATGCCAACCCGCGCGTCGAAGTCTTGCAGAAACCGAAGTGTGCGGCCCCGCTAACAGAGCGATATGTTGATGCCCATGCTGAACCAGATGTTCTACGCCCAGGCGCGCGCCATCGTCATGGGAGAAAATCACGCTGTTCACCGGCGTCTTATCACAAACATCCAGAAACAGCACCGGCACAGCGCCGCAGGCATCGGCAACGGCAATCGCTTCTTCTTCATCAAGCGGATAGTTGATGATAAGCCCAGTCACTCGCTGTGAAAGCAGGTTATGTACCGCCGCTTTACACGCCTGCACACCGCTGCGCTCAACCATCGCAATGACCACGCTGGCTCCGGACTGATCGGCGCGAGATTTAATCGCGGCAACAATTTGCGAGGGGGCATGTAGGGCAAGGTTAGCGGTCACCACGCCGATAAGCGGCGTTTGCTTACCGGCTAGCTGCTGGGCAACGCGGTTGGGAATGTAATTGAGCTCCGCCATGGCGGCCTCAACTTTTTGACGGGTCTTCTCGGAAACGTGGTTCGCCTGATTCACAACGCGGGAGACGGTCTGGTAAGAGACACCTGCATAGTCTGCGACATCGTATAGCGTTACCGGTTTCACATTTATCACCCTGATTTCTGCGTTATCTGCGCGTTATGATGCCACATCATGGACGGTTTTGCGGCATTGTTCTGCGAGGCGCATTGCGCGAAAACAGGGCTTAAAGCAAACGGATTCCAGATGACCGGCACCTTGATGATGCCGGTCTGGGGGGGGTTAGTGCAGTTCAGGCCAGTAGTCTTTATTCGCTTTGATGAGATCATCAAAACAGATGTTATCCAATCCCCCAGAACAGCACCGCCAGAAGCTGGGGAGTGATAATGCGCAGGAACATCACCAGCGGGTAGACGGTGGCATATGAGAGCGCGGCGGCGCCGCTGGTTGCGTGAAGGTTATTGGCAAACGCCAGCGCTGGCGGGTCAGTCATGGAACCGGCGAGCATCCCGCACAGGGTCAGGTAATTCATTTTGGCAAAAATACGCGCCAGAATACCGACCGTGAGCAGTGGAATACCGGTGATAAAAATACCGTAGCCAATCCAGCTTAGCCCTTCACCATGCAGCAATGTATCGACAAAATCCCCACCAGATTTCAGCCCAACCACCGACAAAAACAGCACGATTCCCAGCTCACGCAGCGCCAGGTTGGCACTGGGCGGCATAAACCAGTACAGCTTACCGATGCTGCCGATACGCCCCAGAATCAGCGCCATAATCAGCGGCCCTCCGGCCAGCCCCAGCTTTAACGCCACGGGGAAACCAGGGATAAACAGCGGGATAGATCCCAGTAAGACGCCAAGCCCAATACCAATAAACACCGGTAGCATCTGCACCTGCTGTAGCTTTTGCTGGGCGTTCCCCAGATCAGAAGCCACGGCCTCAATGGCAGCCGGACGACCAACCAGATTGAGAATATCGCCAAACTGGAGGCTGGCATTGCTGCTGGCAACCAACTCAACACCTGCGCGATTTAAGCGAGAGATAACTACGTCATAGCGCTGTTTATAGTGCAGATCGCGGATTTTCTTGCCTAATACCTTCTCGTTCGTCACCACCACCCTTTCGACTTTCAGATCCGTGCCTCGCGTTGATAGCGAGGTTTCCACCTCTTTACCAATCACCAACTGGGCGTTGTGTAAATCCGCTGCCTCGCCCACTAAATGCAACAGGTCACCGGTTTCAATAAGGGTTGTCGGAGACGGAACCATCAGCGTTTCGCCCCGTTTCAGGCGCGAACAGATGATTTTGTCGCTATTGATAACCGGTATGTCCTGAATCGCCATCCGGTTCAGGTTCGGGTTTTCAACCCGAATGTTGATAGTCTTGAGGTGCGAGTGGTTGCTCCCCGTCTGCTCATCAAACTGCTGCGCCTCCTTGTCCACATTCACGCGAAAGAACAGGCGAATCAGCCACATGGTGAGCAAAATACCGCAGATACCAAAAGGATAAGCCATCGCGTAGCTCATCCCCATTTGATCCACCACGCTGAACGGTTCTCCGAGATCGCGCAGTATCTGCTGCCCAGCCCCCAGCGCCGGGGTATTGGTCACCGCACCAGAAAAAATCCCCAGCACTACGGGAAGTGGAATCGCAAAGATTTTATGCAACAGCGTGGTGACCAGGCCACCGAGGATAACAATCAGAATGGCGAATAAATTTAGCCGCAGGCCAGATACCCGCAGCGAGGCAAAAAACCCCGGCCCAACCTGGATGCCGATGGTGTACACGAACAGAATCAGGCCAAATTCCTGAATAAAGTGCAGCATCGGGCTGCTTAGCGTAATACCGGCCTGTTCGACAAAGTGGCCCACAATAATGCCGCCAAACAGAACACCGCCAATGCCAAAGCCAATACCACGGATTTTAATATTACCAATCCACAGCCCGACAACCGCAACCAGCGCCAGTACGCTTACCGTCAATGCTATCTCACTCATCTTTTTTTCCCTGTGAATAACATTATGAACATTGCGGATTATGACCGAACCACTGGCGGCTGTATGTCGCGCGCCGCACATTAATCAACGGGCACAAAAAAGCCCCGACTCGCGGGGCTTAGTGAAGAAAAATCGATTAGCTATCTAACGCTGGGCGTTCGCTAATGGCGATACGCTGCGGGGCGATGGCTTCCGGTTCGTTGCGGGTTAAATCGATATGCAACAACCCGTTAGTGAAGGTTGCGCCGGAGACTTCCATATTCTCAGCCAGTGTAAAGCTGAGGCTAAAAGCCTGAGTCACCAGCCCCTGATGCAGCCATTTTGTCTCTTTTTCCTGCGGCTGAGGCGTGCCTTTCACGGTCAGGCGTGTGCCTTCAAGCTGAATGTCCAAATCTTCCTGACGGAACCCCGCTAACGCCAGCGTAATGCGGTAGTGGTTATCGTCGCTTTTTTCGATGTTATACGGAGGGAAGGTTTGGCCTTCGCTGGTGCTTTGCAGCGCGTTTGCCAGTTTGTCAAAACCGATCCATTGACGCAGCAGTGGGGATAAATCGTAGTTACGCATTGTGTTTCTCCTTCTAAGAAGCGAGTGATGTCCTGCGGACGGTTATCCGCATAGGCTCCCTGACGGCAAGCCCGTTGATTTACAGGGCCGCGAACGGCCCAGCAAAATTAATTAATTTCGATACGGCGCGGTTTATTCGCTTCTGGAATCACGCGTTCCAGTTCGATATACAACAGGCCGTTCACCAGGTTAGCACCACGCACGTGGATGTTTTCCGCTAACTGGAATTTGCGTTCAAAGTTGCGCTCGGCAATACCTTGATAGAGATAGGTACGTTCTTTTTGCTCAGCGGCATGAGCGCCTTTCACTACCAGCATGTTGTCCTGGGCGGTAATTTCCAGCTCGCTTTCGGCAAAGCCAGCCACAGCGATCGCGATGCGATAGTGGTTTTCGTCAACCAGTTCAACGTTGTACGGAGGATAGCCACCGTTGCTTTGCGTTTGATTGTTTTCTAACAGGTTGAACAGACGGTCAAAACCAATGGCAGAACGGTATAACGGAGATAAATCAAAATTACGCATAGTTACTGGCTCCTGAATATCAGCGAGAAATGTAAAACCTTCCATCATGGACAGGCTAAATAACCCCGAACACCCCGCAGGCGTGCTCTTCTTGGCTACACCTAAAAAATGAGGTGAAAAGTGTATATTTCAAGTCCCTGAATCGACTTTTTTTGCACTTTCTCTGAGAAAGCTTAAACTGGGTAAGAGCACAAAAGGTCAAAGTGCGACCATCGCCACAGAGCGGTAAGCCGGAGCTTTCTATTTTGGCTGCGCCTAGCTATAACCCAAAGGACGGGCTTTTTGGTCCCATGACGATGAAGAACTCATTATGAAAAATGTTCTGCTTAAAGCGGCACTGGTTGGGGGAATATTCTTATCGGGAGGATGTTCCAGTGTCATGTCGCACACCGGTAGCAAAGAGGGAACTTACCCAGGTACGCGCGCCAGCGCTGCCATGCTGGGTGATGATGACAACGGCTGGGCCACAAAATCATTTGTCGCCCTCGATATGCCGTTTACCGCCGTGATGGATACAGTGCTGTTGCCGTGGGATTTCTTCCGCAAGGACAGCTCCGTGCGCTCTCGTGTTGAAAAAAGCGAGCAAGAGACGCTGGCGACTAATTCCGTTATCCCGCCAGCGCCGATGCCTGCGCCTTAAATTAACGCTCGGTTTCGGTTATCCATAGCTGGCGGAAGCCAGCAACGTCTTCCATCCAGGCAATAGAATGACCATCGGGTGAAAAGACCACCGCATCTGCCGACGGTGGGTTTCCGTGATCGGTGGTCAAAAATATCACCGTCCCCGTCAACGCATCACACAGCGCAATGCGCCCTTCCAGCACAAAACCTAGCCAGTTTCCTGACGGATGCCAGTTAAACGCCGATTGAATATCCGAGGCATTATGGGTGAGTTGCCGTGGCTCGCCGCCCTGTGGCGACACCAGCCAGAGCTGCACAACCCCGTTATCGTCGCGCATCAATACGGCAATCTGAGTGCCTTGTGGGTTACAGCGCGCCCAATGGCGCGGCACGTTTACCAACCCTGGATACGCGCGCTGATGCGTAAAGGTTAACCGCCGCTGGCGCACGCCTGCGGGCGGTGCGGGGAGTGTGGTTTCCGTGCCTTGTAGCGGTGCATCGCCTGGCTGCTTCCAGCCCTGCGCGTCATGCGGTAGTTCGACCAAAAACAGCTCCGGCACTTTCTCACCGGCAAGCGAAACGGTATCGCCAATAAAGGCCAGCGCCTGCGAGCCAACCCAACCCTCTTCATAAGCTCGATTAATTTCATCGCTGCCAGGCTGTGGCTGCACTGTCGTGTGGCTCACCAGCACACACCTGTGGCTGCCGCCGTAGGCACGCGGATGCTGCCCGCGTGGAGCAACGGGGCCATATGGCACGGCAACACCGACGTTACGTTGATCCCGCGCGGGGTCATATTCATGCATCACATGGTCGTTGTAGGTAAAGCTGACAAACTGCCCGCACGGGCTGTAGACGTGAACATGGCTACCGCCACGCAGTGCGCCAGGCGTATAAGGCGCCGTGATATCCATCGCATCAAGATTATGTGCTTCGCCTTGTGCGACGACGACTCCACGGCGATGATGGAAGTCATACTGCCATTGCGCATCTGGGTTTTCCGGGCCATGAATAAAAACGTACTGGTCTTGCGTCGGATGCACCGTAACCACGCCGACATGCGCCCCTTCAGGCGCACGATAAATAACCTCAACCTCACCGGTTTGCACGTTCACACGTTCGATTGTCTCGCCGGTAAACGACGCGCCGGAAGGACGCACGTCAAACGCCAGCCACTGGCTGTCTGCCGTCCAGGTATTGGTGTTGGTCAGTTGATGATTTCGAGGGGCGAAAGTGAGCTGTTTCATAAAGGGACTCTGAGCGCTGAGATACCCGCCATCATACTGCACAAAAACGGGGGTTTCAGGCTTTATGTGTTGGATAAAAAAACCCGCAACAGGTGCGGGTTTTTGTGCGTTTGGCCTGGAAACGACGGCGCTTAGTTCAGCACAAATTTCTCGATGGCATAGGCAACGCCATCTTCGAGATTAGACTTAGTGACAAAGTTAGCGGCTTCTTTAACCTTTGGAATGGCGTTATCCATTGCCACGCCAACGCCCGCGAACTCAATCATCGCGATGTCGTTTTCCTGGTCACCAATCGCCATAATTTCTTCTTGTTTGATACCCAGCACATCGGCCAGCGATTTCACGCCCGTGCCTTTGTTGACGCGCTTGTCGAGAATCTCCAGGAAGTATGGTGAGCTTTTCAGTAAGGTGTATTTCTCTCTCACTTCGTCAGGAATACGCGCGATCGCTTTATCGAGAACTTCCGGGTCGTCGATCATCATCACTTTCAGAAACTCGATGGACGGGTCCATTTTCTCTGCTTCGCAGAACACCAGCGGGATGGTCGCAATAAAGGACTCATGCACTGTGTAATAGCTGATATCTCGGTTGGCGGTGTACAGCGTATGGCGGTCGAGCGCGTGGAAGTGGGAGCCAACTTCGCGGGAGAGTTGCTCCAGGAAGCGGTAGTCATCGTAGCTCAAGGCAGTTTGTGCAACCGTACTGCCATCACCCGCTTTCTGCACCAGCGCACCGTTATAGGTGATGCAGTAATCTCCAGGCTGATTCATGCCCAGCTCTTTCAGGTAGCTATGCACCCCCGCGTAAGGACGGCCAGTGGTCAAAACCACGTTAACTCCTTTTGCACGCGCGGCGGCAAGCGCGCTTTTTACCGCAGGAGAAATAGTGTGGTCCGGCAACAGCAATGTTCCGTCCATGTCGATTGCAATCAGTTTAATAGCCATGAGATCCCCAGGTTAAATGAGCCCTGACTCATGCTAACGCGATTCCGCTCAAAAAACAGCAGCGATAAAGGCTTAAAACGGGGATACAACGCACATTGCGCGCTCCCCTTTTAGGCGCGGTTAGCCGAACAGCTTACCGTTCTTCAGAAGATCCATGCCCGCAGACAGCAAATCGTTGTGTGCCTGTGAGTCTACTTCACCCTTTGGTGACAGCGCATCGATGATTTTCGGCAGGTATTCCGCCAGCATGGTAGAAGCAGAGCTGGCATCGGTTCCAAGTCTTTCACCCAGATCCGCAACGGCCGGTGTGCCGAGCGCCGAGACGACCTGATCGCTGCTAATTGATTACTTTGTTGGTTGCTAATCCAGGATGACACGATATCACCCAGCCCGCCGCTTTGCAGTTTCTCCAGCAACGCCTGAATACCGCCCTGTTCGTTTACCCAGCTCAGGATAGCCTGATATTTTCCCGCATCGCCGCTAAGCAGCGAGCCCACTACATCATCAAAAAGTCCCATTTTTCCACCTCGGAATGACGGTTAACAGAAGATGTAGAGAAGTATAGTTCGTGGGTGACAGGCATAAAAAAACGCCTGAAAAAAATCAGGCGTTTTTAATCTGTAGACCAGATAAGCACAGCGCCATCAAGCGGCGCAGTGCAGAGTTGCCGGATGGCGGCGATGCCTTATCCGGCCTACAGATATTGCGAAACCGTAGGCCTGATAAGCGTAGCGCCATCAGGCAGATTGCCGGATAGAGGCGTAAACGCCTTATCCGGCCTACAGGGTTAGATATCGATGTTCGCCGCTTTCAGGGCGTTTTCTTCGATAAAGGCACGACGAGGTTCAACAGCGTCGCCCATCAGCGTGGTGAACAACTGGTCTGCGGCAATCGCGTCTTTCACGGTAACGCGCAGCATACGGCGGCTGTTTGGATCCATGGTGGTTTCCCACAACTGCTCTGGGTTCATTTCGCCCAGACCTTTATAACGCTGAATGGAGAGGCCACGACGGGACTCTTTCACCAGCCAGTCCAGCGCTTGCTCGAAGCTCGCCACCGGTTGACGGCGTTCGCCACGTTCAATGAACGCGTCTTCTTCCATCAGGCCGCGCAGTTTCTCGCCCAGCGTGCAGATACGGCGATATTCGCCACCGACAACAAACTCTTGATCCAGCGGGTAGTCGGTATCCACACCGTGCGTACGCACACGGATAATCGGCTCGAAAATGTTCAGTTCGCTGTTTTCGCGAACATCAAACTTCCACAGGCTACCGTGCTGTTCGTTCTCGTTCAGCTCTGTCACCAGCGCATTAACCCAGCGAGTTACTTTCTGCTCATCGGACAGGTCTTCTTCCACCAGCGTCGGTTGGTAGATAAGCTCTTTCAGCAGCGCTTTCGGGAAGCGACGCTCCATGCGGCCAATCATTTTCTGCGTTGCGTTAAATTCGGCGACCAGTTTTTCTAACGGTTCGCCAGCCAGCGCTGGTGCATGAGCGTTGGTGTGCAGCGTTGCGCCATCAAGGGCGATGGAGATTTGATACTGATCCATCGCTTCATCATCTTTGATGTACTGTTCCTGCTTGCCTTTCTTCACTTTGTACAGCGGTGGCTGTGCAATGTAGACGTGGCCACGCTCAACGATTTCCGGCATTTGACGGTAGAAGAAGGTCAACAGCAGCGTACGGATGTGTGAACCATCGACGTCCGCATCGGTCATGATGATGATGCTGTGATAGCGCAGTTTGTCCGGGTTGTACTCATCGCGGCCGATACCACAGCCCAGCGCGGTAATCAGCGTTGCCACTTCCTGAGAGGAGAGCATCTTGTCGAAGCGCGCCTTCTCAACGTTAAGGATTTTACCTTTCAGCGGCAGAATCGCCTGGTTCTTACGGTTACGCCCCTGTTTTGCAGAGCCGCCCGCAGAGTCCCCTTCCACGAGGTACAGTTCGGAGTGAGCCGGATCGCGCTCCTGGCAGTCAGCCAGTTTGCCCGGCAGGCCAGCTAAGTCCAGCGCGCCTTTACGACGGGTCATTTCACGGGCGCGACGTGCGGCTTCACGCGCACGTGCGGCATCGATAATTTTGCCCACAACGATTTTGGCGTCAGACGGGTTTTCCAGCAGGTATTCGCTCAGCAGTTCGTTCATCTGCTGTTCTACCGCCGTTTTCACCTCGGAAGAAACCAGTTTGTCTTTGGTCTGTGAGGAGAATTTCGGATCTGGCACTTTAACAGAGACAACAGCAATCAGGCCTTCACGCGCATCGTCACCGGTAGCGCTGACTTTCGCTTTTTTGCTGTAGCCTTCTTTGTCCATGTAGGCGTTCAGGGTACGGGTCATCGCCGCACGGAAGCCTGCAAGGTGAGTACCGCCATCACGCTGTGGAATATTGTTGGTGAAGCAGTAGATATTTTCCTGGAAGCCATCGTTCCATTGCAGCGCAACTTCAACGCCGATACCGTCTTTTTCGGTAGAGAAATAGAAGATATTCGGGTGGATTGGCGTTTTGTTTTTGTTGAGGTACTCAACAAACGCTTTGATGCCGCCTTCGTAATGGAAATGGTCTTCTTTGCCGTCACGCTTGTCGCGCAGACGAATGGAAACGCCGGAGTTCAGGAATGACAGCTCACGCAGGCGTTTTGCCAGAATATCGTATTCAAACTCAGTGACGTTGGTGAAGGTTTCATGGCTTGGCCAGAAACGTACCATCGTACCGGTTTTTTCAGTGTCGCCCGTCACCGCCAGAGGAGCCTGCGGTACGCCGTGCGCATAAATCTGACGGTGTACTTTGTTATCACGCTGGATAACCAGCTCCAGCTTCTGCGACAGGGCGTTAACCACGGAAACGCCTACGCCGTGCAGACCACCGGACACTTTATACGAGTTATCATCAAATTTACCGCCTGCGTGCAGAACGGTCATGATAACTTCCGCCGCAGAGACGCCCTCTTCCGCGTGAATACCGGTTGGGATACCACGGCCATCATCCTGTACGGAGACGGAGTTATCGCTATGGATGGTGACAACGATGTCTTTACAGTAACCTGCGAGCGCTTCGTCGATAGCGTTATCCACAACCTCGAATACCATGTGGTGCAGACCGGTGCCGTCATCCGTGTCGCCGATATACATACCCGGGCGCTTACGCACCGCATCCAGTCCTTTCAGGACTTTGATACTGGAGGAGTCATAAGAATTCGACATCAACGTTTCTCGCTCATTTAAACTTGGGTTAATCGGTTATTTTACCCTTTTCCACGGTAAACATCTTCGAATTTTCATCCGACATGTCTAGAACGTGTTCAGCGCTAATGGCGCTGACGAAAACCTGTGATTGCGTGGCTTTTAAACGACTGGCCAACAGGCCGCGCCGCGCGTCATCAAGTTCCGAGGCAAAATCATCTATCAGGTACAGGCAGCGTCGCCCACTTTCGCGGGTTAGAAACTCACCCTGTGCCAGGCGTAGCGCGCACATCAGCAGCTTAAGCTGCCCGCGCGACAAAGTATCTTCCACCGGCGCACCGTCGGCGCGAATGCGGAAATCTGCCTTGTGCGGGCCATGTGCGGTGTAGGTCAACATACGGTCGCGTTCGAAGTTCCGCTCTAGCACCTCGGCATAATCAGTCTCTTTTTCCCAGCCGCGCTGGAAAGAGAAGGTGAGAGAGAACTCTGGAAGAAATTGTTTGCAGGTATCCGCCATATCTTCAGCGATACCGGTGCTGTATTCGGCTCGCCAGCGGCTAATTTGCTCGGCGAGCGGGATCAGTTCTTTATCCCACGGGCGTAGCTGTTCATAGCGGCTTACCTGACGTAGCGCGGCGTTGCGTTGTTTCAGCAAACGCTTGAGGTTGCTCCAGGCGGTAAAAAACCCGGCTTCATTGTGAAAGCATCCCCAATCAAGGAACGCTCTCCTGTATTTGGGGCCGCCGTTGAGTAAAGTAAAGCCTTCCGGCGTAATCAACTGCATCGGCATCAGGAGCGCCAGTTCAGCGACCTTGTGACCGTCAGTGCCGTCAATGCGCACCTTGCTGTCACCCAGCTTATCCTTAGTCAGGCCAATTGCGGTTTCCCGCTCTTCGCCCTGCAAACGCCCGTGCAGAACAAACGACTCCTGCTCGTGACGAATAACGCGACCAATCTGCAAACTGCGAAACGCCCGGCCATGACCGAGCGTATAGATGGCTTCCAGCACGCTGGTTTTGCCGCTGCCGTTTGCGCCAACCAGGAAGTTAAAGCCGGGAGATAAGGCGAGATCCGCGCTTTCAATGTTGCGGAAATCTTTAATAAGCAGTCGGGATAGCGACATGATCAGCTCATATCCAGGGCGTTATCGTCGCAGTTAGTCTGGTTACGGCCAGCGCACAGCAACCGGAGCGTACTGGAGTACGTCCAGAATACTTCGTATTTTGTACGAGCACTGCCCGGAGCCAGAATAACAAGTAAGATAGCCCGATATTTTTCTACAGACGCATTGGCATGACAACATACGCCGCACTTTGGCTCGCCGCATCTTCAATTTGTACGCTGGAAACCGAGTCGGTCAGCAGAATACGCACGGTTTCGCACTTCAGCGCGTTCAACACATCCAGCACGTAACTGACGTTAAAGCCGATTTCCATCTCGGTGCCACCGTAGGTGACATCAAGAATCTCTTCCGCTTCTTCCTGCTCTGGGTTGTTCGCAGTGATTTTCAGCTGATTTTCATGCACAAACAGACGCACGCCACGGAATTTCTCGTTCGAGAGAATCGCCGCACGGGCAAACGCCTGCTTGAGAATATCGCAGCCCGCTTCGAGGTGTTTATCCGGGTTCTTCGGCAATACACGGCGATAATCCGGGAAACGGCCATCAACCAGCTTGGAAGTGAAGATAAAATCACCCACGTGAGCGCGAATGTTGTTGCTGCCAATCTGCACGCGCAGTGGCGTATCCCCCCCGTCGAGCATACGCATCAGCTCAATCACCCCTTTACGCGGGACGATAACCGAGTGGCTCGGCAGAGATTGGCCTACCGGCATGGAACATACCGCCAGGCGGTGACCATCGGTGGCAACGGTACGCAGTTCTTCACCTTCGGTTTCAAACAACATGCCGTTTAAATAATAACGTACGTCCTGATGCGCCATCGAGAATTGGGTGGCTTCAATCAGGCGTTTCATCGTCGCCTGTGGCAACGTGAATTCCACGTCGCTCTGCCAGTCGTCGAGGTTCGGGAAGTCAGCGGCAGGCAGCGTAGACAGCGAGAAGCGGCTACGACCAGAGCGCACCAGCATCCGGTCGCCTTCCAGTTGAACGGCGATTTCCGCGCCTTCCGGCAGCCCACGACAAATGTCGAAGAATTTACGTGCCGGAACGGTAGTCGCACCCGGCTCATGTGCCTGTAGCAGCGCCACGCGCGCTACCATTTCCATTTCCAAATCGGTACCGGTCAGCGACAGTGTGCCGTCTGCCACCTGCAACAACAGGTTACCCAGAATCGGCAATGTCGGACGCCCGCCTAACGGGCCACTCACCTGTTGTAACGGTTTTAATAAATGTTCACGTTCTACGGTAAATTTCATAGGATCACGACGACAATGTTCTGATTAAATTGGAAAAGTCTTCTTTGATATCGTGGCTTTCTTCACGCAGTTGCTCAATCTTACGGCAGGCGTGAAGCACGGTGGTATGGTCACGGCCACCGAATGCGTCGCCAATTTCCGGCAGACTGTGGTTGGTGAGTTCTTTCGCCAACGCCATCGCCATCTGGCGCGGACGCGCTACCGAGCGAGAACGTCGCTTGGAGAGTAAGTCCGCCACTTTAATTTTGTAATACTCCGCCACCGTCTTCTGGATGTTGTCGATGGTGACCAGCTTTTCCTGCAACGCCAAAAGGTCGCGCAGCGCTTCGCGTACGAAATCGATGGTGATAGCCCGGCCAGTAAAGTTGGCATTGGCGATAACGCGGTTCAGCGCCCCTTCAAGTTCACGCACGTTAGAGCGTAGACGCTTAGCGATGAAGAACGCCACCTCGCCAGGCAGACGAATGTCGTTTTCGTCCGCTTTTTTCATCAGGATAGCGACGCGAGTCTCAAGCTCTGGTGGTTCAATCGCCACCGTCAGACCCCAGCCAAAGCGGGACTTAAGGCGATCTTCTACGCCGTTAATCTCTTTCGGATAACGATCCGAGGTGAGAATAATTTGCTGATTACCTTCCAGCAGGGCGTTAAAGGTATGGAAGAACTCTTCCTGAGATCGCTCTTTATTAGCAAAGAATTGAATGTCATCGATAAGCAGCGCATCAACGGAGCGGTAGTAGCGTTTAAACTCTTCGATCGCATTGTTTTGCAAGGCTTTAACCATGTCCTGCACAAAGCGCTCGGAGTGCATATACACCACTTTCGCATTCGGTTTACGGGCAATAATGCCATTACCCACCGCGTGCAACAGGTGCGTTTT
>JBOFJM010000624.1:0-2064 GCA_051656825.1 Kluyvera sp. | reverse complement strand
CTCGCCGAGGAAGATGTGGGCGATGGCGCTCAGAGGTGCGCTCTCCAGCCGACGGGACGGGGTCAGGGTCTGGCTCCAGTAATAGCCATCGAAGCCATCTTAAATGCGAAAGGGGACTCCCTCCGACGTAGGTGGGAGGGGAATTTCGCCGGGGCGTCAGCCCCGCTGGTTTTGAATGTATTGCTTGATCACCTCCAACGGTGCTCCGCCGCAAGAGCCCGCAAAGTAAGAGCGTGACCAGAGTACGGGTTTGCTGTAAGCACCTCTCAAGTCCAGAAATTCATTACGCAGTCGCCTTGATGTGACCGCCTTTAACGAGTTCACCAGTACCGATAGCTGCACCGTTGGCGCGTACTCTATCAGCATGTGAACATGATCAGCCTCTCCGTCACACTCTTTCAGTTCCGCACCAAAATCTCTGCAAACCTCTGCCGCACACTGACCGAAGGAAGCGTGATGCAGATCCCCCAATATCGGCTTTCGATACTTGGTGATAAACACCAAATGTACGTGCAAAACGTAGGCCGCATGGCGTGATTTAGTAATTTTAGTGAATTGCATTCTGTCACTCAATCGGGCTTAATAGATATGGCAATAATGCTGCGCACTGAGCGCTAAATGCAAATTCTGAAAGCCTACAAATTCCGACTCGAACCGACCGAACAACAAGCGCAACGCCTGCGCCAGTTGGGCGGTTGTGCTCGTTATGTCTGGAATCACGGGCTGGCAGAAACCAAACGCATTCTGGATGCTGGCGAAAAACTGCCTTCTGCCTTTGAGCTGAACAGGATGCTCACCAGTTGGAAGAAAGACCCAGAAATGGCCTTTCTGGCCGAGGCATATACCGACAACCTCCAGCAGAAGCTCAAGGATTTGCATGGCGCGTGGATGCGCTGCTTTGATAAGAAACTCGCCGCCAAGGCACCCGTATTCAAGAAAAAAAGCGACAACCGCGACGCTATCCGGTTCGTCAACTTCGACAAGTATTGCCGCCTTGAAAAGGGTCGCGTGAAGCTGCCTGCCGGGCTGGCGTGGGTCAAGTTCCGTCAGTCCCAGCCAGTTGAAGGGAAAATTAAAAACGCGACCGTCAGCCAAACAGCCGGGCACTGGTATATCTCCTTTCAGGTCGAGCAGGAGACGCTTGAGCCAATTCACCCCTCCGGCTCAATGGTCGGGCTAGATGCGGGGATCGCCAAGCTCGCAACCCTGTCAGACGGCACGGTGTTTGAGCCCGTCAACAGCTTCAAAACCAATCAGGCCAAGCTGGCAAGGCTCCAACGCCAGTTGAGCAAAAAAGTAAAGTTCAGCAGTAACTGGAAGAAGCAAAAAGCCAAGATCCAGCGGCTGCACTCACATATCTCCAATACCCGCCGCGATTACCTTCACAAGGTCACAACGACTATCAGCAAAAACCACGCGATGATCGTCATTGAGGATTTGAAGGTTGCCAGCATGTCAAAATCAGCAGCGGGCACGACCAGCCAGCCGGGGCGCAACGTCCGGGCAAAATCAGGGCTGAATCGTTCGATATTAGATCAGGGCTGGTTTGAGCTGCGCCGCCAGCTCGAATATAAGCAGGCATGGCGAGGCGGTCAGGTGTTGGCGATAAACCCGGCCTACACGAGCCAGCAGTGCGCCTGTTGTGGGCATACTGCGAAGGATAACCGCCAGACGCAAAGCCAGTTTAAATGCGCTGCGTGTGGTTATGAGGCGAACGCCGATGTGAACGGCGCTCGCAATATTTTAGCGGCGGGACACGCCGTTTTAGCCTGTGGAGGCGTGGTGCAATCAGGCCGCCCGATGAAGCAGGAACCCGGTACTGCGCGAGCAGCTATCACCCAGTAATGGGAATCCCCCTCCTGTGACGCGAAGCGCTAAGGTGGGGGAGGATGTCAAGGGTACCGAGACGTTGCGCATCACGCTCATCACCCCGGCCACCGGTGAGGGCACATCTACCAACGCCTTAGCCGTCTCCACCGACAGCAGTACCTGATCTACCTGCACCGTATCACCGGCGCTCACCTTCCACTCGACGATCTCGGCCTCGGCCAGTCCTTCGCCCAG
>JBOFJM010000623.1:0-2963 GCA_051656825.1 Kluyvera sp. | reverse complement strand
ATTACCTTGATCATCCGTAGCGGAGTCCAGACCATGAATACCCGTTTCATAATAGCCTGCGGCGTATGTTCCACACTATGCTGCGAATCATCTTTCGCCATTAAACGCACCGAACCCATGATAGACACCGCAGTATCATCATTTTTTAAAACCATTTCGCCTTTGGTCTGAGTTGCCGTATAGCCCGGCGCAGCATAGTCACCGCTGCTTGCCAGCGCTATCGTTGGTACTCCGATCGTCGTTGCAATGGCGATAGCGAGCATGGATGGTTTTAACATTACATTTTTTACGCGCATAGAAATCCCTTAATCAAATAATTGATTTTTCTAAATTAATATTTGAATGGAGGAAGCCCCCATTAACGAAATAATAATTCGATAAAGATCTAACTTACTACGCATATAAATAAAAAATCAGACCCCGATCACCAAGAATTATTTTCTTTCCGGCATTCACAAAATTACATAAAAATTACAAATCGACGTTATTTAATTCAATGCATTAAGAATTTACTGTAAAAATAAATACAAGTATTGCTAACCGTTACTCATCTAACCTTAGATCCACACCTTGAAAACATAGAATTATATTTATAGCAACAAAACAGCATCAACAATCCATCAATTAATTATCATAGTGGCCTAATTTATTCATGTGAATTATTAATTGCAATAATACAATACATATTACACATCATAATATTAGAGATAATGATTAAATAAGAATACATTGATAATTAATATATTCACTACCAACAGATATAAAAATAGCAGTAATAAAAGAAGGTATTTTTGAATCGTAGAAAATGAGATGAATAGTTTTGATAAATTGAGAAGAAAGCACGCAGCCAATGCACAAAATAAAAAAATAAGCGTTTACATGAATAAATATAGCTACAGTTCACAGTTTAAAAAAGGTTCATCATGTAACCACGATGAACCTTTCTGTTTTCCCGGTATCAGGCTGCGTGACTTGCCGCGCTATCCAGCAGAGCCATCTCTTCGCTGTTGAGCAGCTTCTCGATGTTCACCAGAATCAGCATACGGTCGCCCAGCGCGCCCAGGCCGGTGAGGTATTCCGTTGACAGCGTTACCGCAAACTCCGGTGCAGGACGAATCTGGTCAGACGCCAGTGACAGCACATCGGAAACGCCATCGACCACAATCCCCACTACGCGCTGCCCCAGGTTCAGGACAATCACCACGGTGTTATCGTTGTACTCGACATCTTGCTGGCTAAACTTCACGCGTAAATCGACAATCGGCACAATCACTCCGCGCAGATTGGTGACGCCTTTGATAAACGCTGGCGTATTGGCAATGCGAGTCACCTGGTCGTAACCGCGAATCTCCTGCACTTTTAAGATATCAATGCCGTACTCTTCGTTGCCCAGCGTAAATACCAAAAACTCTTGTCCTGTCGGTTCACCCGCCAGTTTTGTTACATTCGTCATTCCGGTCATATTTTTACCTTTTTTTCTGCGTTTCAGGCGGCTGTGTTCGCCAAACGTTTGTCACGATTCAATCCTTGCAGGGCGGAAACATCCACAATCAGCGCAACGCTGCCATCGCCAAGAATGGTGGCGGCGGAAATCCCCGGTACTTTGCGGTAGTTGCTTTCAAGGTTTTTCACCACCACCTGATGCTGACCAATCAGTTGATCCACCAGCAGTGCGTAGCGGCGACCCGCGCTTTGCAGGATGACGACAATCCCCTGCGTGGCTTCGGTTTTCGCGCCCTGCACGTCCAGCGCTTTCCACAATTCAACCAACGGCAGGTATTCGCCGCGCACTTCCAGCACGCGCTCGCCGCCCGCCAGCGGATGCAAATCTTCTTCACGCGGCTGGAGAGATTCCATCACCGCGTTCAGCGGCAGAATAAAGACCTCTTCGCTCACCTTCACAGACATGCCATCAAGGATAGCCAGCGTTAACGGCAGCAAAATGCGAATGGTCGTGCCTGCGCCCTGTTTAGATTTAATCTCGACGTGGCCGCCCATCTCCTGGATATTACGTTTCACCACGTCCATCCCGACACCACGCCCGGAAACGTCAGTCACCTGTTCAGCGGTAGAGAAGCCCGGTGCAAAAATCAGCATCCCCACGTCTTCATCGGTCATCGTTTCCTGCACCGCCATCCCCTGCGACAGCGCTTTCGCCATGATACGTTCACGGTTTAGCCCAGCCCCATCGTCGGTGACTTCGATGCAAATATTGCCGCCCTGGTGCTCCGCAGACAAAATCAGGTTACCGACGGCCGATTTACCCGCCGCCATTCGTGCTTCTGGCGATTCAATGCCGTGATCGAGGCTGTTGCGCACCAGGTGCGTTAACGGGTCAATAATGCGTTCAATCAGGCTCTTATCCAGCTCGGTTGAGCTGCCCATCAGCGTCAGTTCAACCTGTTTGCCCAACTTGCCCGCCAGGTCACGCACCAGGCGTGGGAAGCGGCTAAAGACATATTCCATCGGCATCATGCGAATCGACATCACCGACTCTTGCAGGTCGCGCGCGTTACGCTGAAGCTGGCCCATGCTGGTGATAAGGTCGCCATGCGAAACGGGGTCCAGATCGCTTGAGCGCTGCGCCAGCATCGACTGGGTGATAACCAACTCGCCGACCAGGTTTATCAGCTGATCGACCTTTTCAACCGCCACGCGGATGCTGGTTGATTCACTACTGCGCGCCGCCGGTTTTTCACGTTCCGCACGCGGCGCTACCGCCGGTTGAGGAGCCACCGCAGCGGGTGCAACGTTGGTCGGTGCATCGTCTGCTTCTTCAACGATTGAAGGTTCTTCAGCCACAACGGTGTCGAACTCAATCTGGTCGGCTTCAATGACAAAGCATAATACGGCGACGATATCGTCCTGATCGACGCTGCCGTCAAGGATCGCCGTCAACGAGTTTTCCGTTTTGTTGACCTGGCTTAACGTCGCCAGGTTGCCCAACTCTTCTTCCAGCATGT
>JBOFJM010000622.1:0-3502 GCA_051656825.1 Kluyvera sp. | reverse complement strand
GACGATTACGTAAAATGCAAAGCCGTGGGGGGAGCCGCAGTAAGTATCAGTATCGTCACGAGCAGGCCAGCGGTTCGGGTTTTGCCGGGCAACTGAATGCCGAGTTATTCTTTGCGTTATACCAAAAAAAGCTGGTGATGCAGTTGGATAAAGAGGCTAAACCTGGCGGTGACCGGCGAATGCTGTATGGCTATCTTGAAGGGTTCGAGTCTACCGGGAGTTCACTTAGCGAGCAGAATAGTTCGGATGATGACAACGAAAAAATCCATAACGATTTTAATTCCGCCCCAGACTCTTCGGTGTTGAATCAATTAACTCGCCAATATCATGATATTTATAAATGCTTCCCCGATCATCCCAAATATGATGCCCTGGTGAACGCTTGTATAAAGGGTGACCCTTTCGACTCACGGCCTCTGCACGACGATAAACATCTGGTCTTTGTTCGCCGTATTCCGTCAGTGCGTGAAATTACCCAGCGTATCAATGCCCGTTACGACGCCATGATGGCAGAAAAGCTGATGGATGCGTGGCAATTAACGCCTGAAGAACGCTAGGTATGGCAAGGCGATAATTGGTCACGAGAATACATTGTCGCTTTGTTGCAGAGAAAACAGCAAGGACGGCTCGAAAATGAGGAACTGGATGATGAGGATATTGGCGAAACTGATATCAAAAACGAATCGAAACTTTCCAGTCAGATTGCCGATCTGTTCGTGGTTCGAAAAAATGGCTTACGCCGTACTGACTGCGCCAACGTCAGCCTGCGTTTTCGCCGCCCTGAAAATGTATTCTCTCTGTTCCTTGAGCCTGCGCAGGACGGCGTGAAAGAGTGTTATCACTATTATTACCGCAAAGTATCTGGTAACCGTGACAGTTATAGTGATGCCGCTCGTGATGCCCGTTTAATGGCAGAACCAACCCAAAAATGCGAGAACTATGCTCATCCGTTACCAACCGCCTGGGGGCTGATGTTTGATAGCCTGCCGCCAGAGGCGAAACAGCAGTTGCTGGCATGGCGAGAAATGCCAAACGGCATGGCGATTATTGATAATTTCGCCAACTATCTGCGCACGGGATACCTGTTTGCCAGCCCGGTCATGGTTGAACTTTATTGCTGGTTCGTTGAGTTCAAAAATGAGTTAAAAGATGGCGGAAAAGAGCATACCGCCCAGCCGTTTTATCAGCAGTTTACTGAATGGGTTGCGCCAAAATTAGCGGGCTCTTTGATGTTCCGCTACTTTGTTGCTGCCATTGAAACCTTCGAAACGTTGTGCGTGAAAATTGTCGGACAACCGCTGGATAACCGCGACGTGAGCTGGCGTTGGCTCACCGGTTTGGGTAATCCTGGCTGGTATGCCAGCGGGCAGTCTGAAAACCGTGAACGCCTGATTTACGGTTTTAACTCACCTTTCTACCCTAATGTGTTGGTCGCCACGTCGGTGATGCAGGAAGGGGTGAATCTGCATTTACAGTGCCACCAGGTTCATCATTATGGTATTGCCTGGACACCTGGCGATAACGAGCAACGTAATGGCCGTGTTGACAGGCTGTTTGGGCGGATTAACCGCTTATTGCAGACCGAGGATGAAGCCGAAATGCGGATTAACTATCCCTACCTGGAAGGGACGTTCGACCAGGATCAACTGGCATCGTTTATTCGCCACAAGCACAGTGTTGAAGATAAGCTGGATAGCTGTGAGCCGCAGGGCTTTGATAGTGAAATCGATCTTCAGGAAAGCTCACAAGGCTGGAAAAAATGGCTACGTCAGCCAGATACGGATGGCGTAACGCAAGATCCGTACCCCGCAAAATTTGAGCCAGAATAACCCTGTTGTGGTGAGTTTCTGATATAAAAACGGTAGCCCATTCGCTGCCGTCCTTTCTTCTGTTTTATTTTAAAGTCTATTTCTGTTCTGTTTTATTATCCTGTTTTAAATAATATCTCATCAATCATTAGTTATATTAATATATAATTTGACATGATTATATGCGAGGCATACAATTTATCGATTATTCGCGTATGGATTTCTGTCATCATGCAACTTCTGATTAACGTAAAAGTTAACTCGTTAAGAGAAAGCAACAAAAGCGTTACCTTTGAATCAAATCAACACGGCTTATTTAATGTTTCGGAACTTCATCGCATATTTAATGAAGCGAAACATCGGTTAGATTTAGCGGATCCCAATTCATACATTAATCAATTCCCTGATATGTATGATGCCAATTCAAAAACATCGCATCAACTAGCCTCTGAAGTAATGTTACAAAGCCTGGCTGATGGCGACGATTTCCTACTGCAAGATGGCAAAGGGGATTACTGGTGTAACGCCTCGATATTCAAGTTTCTCCTCAAAGGCGCCAGCCCACTATACGCTGACGGTATTAACGCCATCGAAAGCGGCAACTGCGTATCTTATAAAGATTATGCTATTCAGGACGCGAAAATCTACACCGTGTTACGCACGATGGATGAAACAACAGAAGGCTATAAAGCCTATGCTATTCATACGCTTAGTAAACTTTTTCGTGATTTAGAACAACTGGTCGATTTTATTGCTTCGCTAAGCGTTCATTTTGATCAGCTATGTGAAAAAAATAATTTCACCGGCGAACAATACGATAATGTCATCAAAGCGTGCTGGCATACCGTGATGTTCAAAGTGAATGATTTTATTGGTGAATTAAATAAGTTTGACCCTGAACTGCGGGATGTTGATAGTTTTTGGCTGCGCTATAGATCAATGCTCCGATCGCTGCGTGAAGAAATTGATACGCGCTATGACCCCTGGACTGCGTCGGCCAATGTGCCAGCGGCTCCTGCGGGCAGCAAAATCGGCAACTTCTTCAAAAAATTCAAATAATAAGATGCAAAGTAAAAACGCCATGTTAAGCGATGGCGTTTGACGCCGCAGCGGAAAGCCGGTGGCGGCTACCGCGCGGTGAGGGGGCACATCTTTCCCGTCGCCTCATTTAATATTGCCGTTATACGTGCCGCTTTGAAGGAGGAAAGGGTCTTAACGGAAAGAAGAAAATGGCAAAAATAGTGTTACTGGTGTTGGCATCGCTGCTGTTAAGCGGTTGCGCCACTATTGTGGGGGAGCAGTCGCAAACCCTGTATCTCGAAAGTAACCCAAGCGGTGCGAATTTTGTCATCTCTGACAATCACGGAATGGTGCAGGCTCGCGGAACCACGCCGCAGTACGTCACGCTACCGAAGGCCGACAACAGCTATTTTGGCCAGCTCACCTATACCGCAACATTTACCCATGAAAACCATTACCCGCTGCTGGTTCCGCTAGAATCGAGGGTCAACGGCTGGTATACCTTCGGCAACCTGCTGTTTCTGGGAGCGCCGGGCTGGTTAGTGGTTGACCCGTTCAATGGGGCGATGTACACGCTCTATCCGACTCAGGTTCACGCTATTTTGCAGCCTTGTCCACGGGGGCCGTGGCGTCACACCTGTGTCTAGGTGCGACGCGCTAAACGGTTAGTTGAG
>JBOFJM010000621.1:0-7680 GCA_051656825.1 Kluyvera sp. | reverse complement strand
CAGAACTGGCGACCATAGATAAACTGCCGTACCAGCGATTCTCCCGACGGCACGTTCATATCCGGCTCTACCCACATATCGCCCTGAATTTCGAAACGTCCAGCTTTAACCTGCTGTTTAACGCGTTCAAATAACTGCGGGTGATCTTCTTTTATCCACTGAAATAGCTGCGGTTGGCTGGCGCCAAAATGATAATCAGGATAGCGTGCCAGCAGATCCAGCGCGGTGGAGAAGGTGCGCGCGCCTTTGCGCTTTGTTTCGCGCAGCGGCCACAGCCAGGCCAGATCGATATGTGCGTGACCAATGCCGGTGACGGTAATCGTGGGGTCGCCGCCTTTTTTATTCAGCTCGGTCGCCAGGCATTGTCGGGCAGCGGCAATGGCGTCGTCAGAATAACCGGTAGCCAAATCCAGCGCCTGCTCCAGACACACCACCAGCCGTCGGTAACGGGGCGATTCAGCATCCAGGCTTTTTAACAGATCGAACAGCACCCAGGCGTCATAATAGAGCGCGCGTAGTTCATCATGACACACGGCGATTTCAGCCAGATCCAGCGTACCGCTGCCCAAATTACCGAACAGATCGTTACAGGCCAGATCCAGCCACAGGTCTACTTTGCCATTCGGGCAGTTATCCGCAGTCAGTTGCCAGACGGTTTTACCCGGTAGCCCCAGGCTGGTTTCAAACGTGGAATCGACGTTGGTCAGGCCACGTATGGGGTTTCCCTGGCGGTCGTAAATCAGCGATTCGCCACCGCAGTCAAAGTGCAGTACCACATGCTGACTGCGGGCGGATTCTGGAATCGTGCCGCAGACATTGACCCAGGCGCAGTCCCACAGCTTGCCCCAGCTTTCTCCTTTTTTGAATTCAACAGGCGTGCCCTGTTGGCGCTGTGCGAAGGGGACCGGCTCCGGCGTAATGCTCCCAAAAACCGTAACTTCAGCCACCGGAGAATAAATCGTGTCTTTTATTTTCTTAATCAGATAATCAATATCTTTCAGCGACTTCTCATAAAACTTGAGCATAATGAATTCCTTTCAATCATGAAGTTCGGATTAATAAATGCGCTGTTCATCTTCGCCAAACATTAATAATGCGTGGCTAAAAAAACGGGCGGTATAGTGAGTGTTAAGCGTCAGATCGCGTCCGTGGCGTGTTTCTATAATCAAACTCCCGCCCGCCGGATTACGGGCATAAGCAAATGTCTCGCTGCCGAGTTGTTCCAGCATATCGATGGTGAGCGTGAGCGAAGCATCTCCTGCATCATCAAATTGCTTTGGTCGAATACCGATTTTTACGCGGCTGCCTTGTGCAACCCGCGTTTTAATGGGGACGGTAATGTGGTCTCCGGAAAATTTCGGCAGGGAAACAACCACGCCTTTTTCACTTTGGGAAATAATCTTACCGTCGATAAAATTCATTTTGGGTGAACCGATAAATCCGGCGACAAAAAGGTTGGCCGGGTCGTCGTATAATTCCAGCGGTGAGCCGACCTGTTCTATTTTCCCTGCCCGCAATACCACGATTTTGTCTGCCAGGGTCATGGCTTCTACCTGATCGTGGGTGACATAAATCGTGGTGGTTTGCAGCTCCCGATGCAGACGGGCAATTTCAATACGCATTTGCACACGCAGTTCGGCATCAAGGTTGGAGAGCGGTTCATCGAATAAAAAGACTTTTGGATCACGAACAATCGCTCGGCCTATTGCTACGCGCTGCCGCTGACCGCCGGATAACGCTTTCGGCTTACGTTTTAGCAGCGGTTCCAGCTCTAGTGCGCTAGCGGCCTGCAATACCTTTCTTTCTATTTCCTCTTTCGGGACGCCCGCATGTTTGAGGGCAAATGCCATATTTTCTTTTACCGTCATATGCGGGTAGAGCGCATAGGTCTGAAACACCATTGCAATGCCGCGCTGTGAAGGATCAATATCATTCATACGTACGCTATCAATTGTCAGCTCACCGGCGGAAATTTCTTCCAGCCCAGAGATCAGACGTAACAGCGTTGATTTGCCGCAACCGGAAGGGCCGACAAATACCACAAACTCACCGTCATTAATGTTTAAATCGACATCCTTGATAATTTCGATTTTGCCAAATGATTTTTGTATACCCGTTAAATTGACTTTAGCCATTTTACTAACCTCTCTGGCAGGTATTTTCCTGCCACGGTAATCGAGTGGATATGTCGTTCTACTTAACTGAACCTAACATTCCCTGAACAAATTGTTTTTGCATTGCGAAGAAGACCAGTAACATTGGCGCGGTGGCTATCACGGTGACCAGCATAATGATGCCGAAATCAGGCGAATAAGCAGAACCCAGTGATGAAATCACCAGCGTAAATGTTTTCTGTTCATTAGATTGCAAAACAAGTAATGGCAAGATGTAGCTATTCCATGCCGACATAAATACGATAATAAAGGCGGCGGCATACGTTGAACGCATTACGGGAATATAGATAAACAGAAATATCTTCCACTCTTTTAACCCATCCACCCGCGCGGCATCGCGCAAATCAGCAGAAAAGGCTTTAGTACTTTGGCGAAAATAAAAGATAAGGTATACCGAGGTAATGCCGGGCAATATCACCGCTAAATGTGAGTTGATAAAGCCAAACGTCGCCAGCAGCGTGAACAGTGGAATCATCGTGGCGGCAAAAGGGATCATCATGGTTAATAATAGCCCCTGGTAAATTTTTTCTTTTACTCGCGAGCGAAATATCTCAAAACCATAGCCTGCCATTGATGAGATTAACAAAGTTAATATTGAACCGATAATGGCTATTTTGCTGGTGTTCCATAATATTAGCCAAATATCAAATAGTTCATTCAGCTTTTGAAAGTTGACGATGAGCTGATGACCAAATGACATCTTCCCTTTGATAATATCGTTACTGGAGTTGGTTGCACCAATAATCATCCAGATAAATGGGAACACCGAAAGGAAAGAGATAACTACCATAAACAGGTAGGTTAAGCTACGGCGAATCACTCTGAACCCATTCATTAATCACGCTCCCGTGCCAGCCAGAATTGAATAAATGCCAGCATGGCGACTAATACGACAATGACGTAAGAAACCGTCGCGGCATAACCGTAATTGGGGACAAATTTAAAGGAAAGATTATAAATATACATTGAGAGGGTTAAGGTACTGTTGACCGGCCCTCCTGTGGTAATATTCATCGTTTCATCAAATAGCTGTAACGTACCGATAGTTGAGGTGACGGTAGTAAACAGGATAACCGGTTTTAACATCGGAACGGTGATGGATAAAAATTGCCGGGTTTCTGATACGCCATCAATGCGCGCCGCTTCATAAATCGACCGATCAATGTTTTGCATCGCTGCGATATAAAAAATCATGTTATAGCCCGTCCAGTGCCAGGTGATCGCCGAGGCAATGACTATTCGCGCCCAGAAGGGGTCGGATAACCATGAAATGGGTTCGGAGATAATCCCTAACGCCAGTAGGGCGTAGTTAATGATGCCGTCAAAAGAGAACATACTTTTGAACAGGATCGAGTAGGCCACCAGCGAAGTGATACAAGGTAAAAAAACAGCCGTGCGCCAGAGACTACGGAATTTGAGGTTAGGTATATTAAGACATGCGGCGACGATCATCGCCAGTATAATCATGACCGGCATCTGGATGACTAAGAAAATACAAGTATTAAACAGTGTTTTATGGAACTCTGGATCGCCAACCAGTCGGTATATATTATTCAGACCGACAAACCGAGTGATCATGCCCTGTCCAGCATGAAATGACAGCCATAATGATTTCACTACCGGATAGAGGGTGAATGTCAACACCAAAAATAGCGCAGGCAAAACAAATACCCAGCTATTAATCATTATGGTCTGTTTAGGACGCAATAATGCCATAACTAATCCTCATATAACAGGGCGGGAGATCCCTTGCCCATAATACCTGTCATGCTTCGGGTTGCAGCGCCTGACCGCAACCCGAAGTAGTAGACTAAGTACACAAAGTTATTGAATTTGCGTTTTGACCTGTTCCTCAGTATCACTTAACGCTTTATCGATAGATTTGCCTTTCAATATTTGCGGAAGTTGCTCATTAAGTGCCATCGCGGCTTCATCAGAATAGATACCATAATTAATGCTAGGAATAATTTTCAGCCAGTCGCTAAAGTTGCTCCAGATTGGTGTATTACCAAAATAAGGATCGGGCGCTTTATAAGCGTCACCCTCTTTGGCCAACAGATTTGAACCCATCGCTCCCCGGCTTTTCAGGATGGACTGATAAAAATCAATATTTTTGACATAAATATCACTCAGAAAACTAATTGCAGTGTCTTTTTGCTTACTGCTGGCGAGAACGTACCAACTGGAGCCGCCGAGGTTAGATGCGTGGGTTGCGCCCTTCACCCCTTCCATGACCGGAATTTCTGCCACCCGCCATTTACCCGCCTGTTTAGGTTCTGCTTTGATAGTGCTGATCCCCCAGACACCGGTTATCACACTGGCGACGTTATTTTTTTCATTATTCAGCGTATTGGTGGCTTCCGACCAACCAAATACCGGTTTGACGATCCCGGAATTATTAATTTTGACATAATATTGCAGCGCAGCTTTTAATGCGTCGTTGTTTGCGATAGTTGGCTGATTATCTTTATCAAAAAACCATGAACCTGCGGACTGCAACATAATATTGATCAACAGGGTATCATTAGGGTCGATAGCTAACATTTTTTTGCCGGTTTTACTGTCCACCTGTTTGCCAATTTCTATATAGCGATCCCAGGTCAGGTTTTTCATATCCGCTTCGCTGAAACCGGCCTGTTCAATAATGTCCTTACGATAAAATAGCCCCGTTACCCCGGAATCAAACGGGACGCCATAGGTTTTATTCTCATGCTTCATTGTTGCTATTTTTTGATTGGCGAAAACGTTGTAATCAATTTTCCCGTCAAGAGGCTCAAACGCCCCTGGATAGAACTGGATATAGCGCTGTATTTTATTATCCTCCACTAAAACAATATCCGGCAGCCCCTCTGTTACGCCGGAAGTCAGCATGGTCTGGATTTTTTGCTCAACGTCAGATTTCCCCATATCGACGACATTAAAAGTCACATCGGGATGGGTTTTACGGTAGATCTCTCCCGCTTCTTTCATAATGGGAATATTGAAATTAGGATCCCACGACCAGATAGTAATTTCCTGTGCCTGAACGCTAAATACCGCGCTTAATGCCAGTGATGCGACAAATAGTTTACGCTTGATCATATCCATGATTCCTTTTGATATTTGATGTTCTGAGTCTTTTCCCTGTCTCCAACCATTTATGATAGATCTGCTCATCCATGAGCAAATCCGGCAAAACTCACTGATACGCGAGGGTAAAAGACCAGTGATATTCTGGCTCTTGCAATAAATATTCAGGATGAACGCTCATGGTCCAGGAATCATCGCCGCCGACGCCCATATGGAAGCCATCAAGAGTCAGCCATACCCCTTTTTCTTCCTGCATCAAGTGCCAGTGCGAGGTTTCCATCAACTGACGTCTGCCGTATGGGCTGAGTGAAAAGTGGAAATGACCGCGAACCTGCCAGCGCTGCCATGAGAGCACGCGGGTATCGCAACGCAGACCGTTTTCGCAAGGTGAGATGTACGGCGTGGTCATGGCTGATAACGGCTGTGTCCAGCGAGAAAACTGCGCTGCCGACAAGCGGTCAGGATAATTTTCATGCGGGCCACGACCAAGCCAGGTGACAGGCGAGTTATCCGAGACTAACTGGCACACCGCGCCGATGCGGGGCAGGGGAGGCAACCTCATATCCCGTTTGACGTCAATCGCCACCTGTAATTGCCCGGCATTATCCACGGTCATCGTCCACTGGCTGATGATAATGGGCTGCTGATGGTCGCTATCGGTCGCTAAATAATAGGCGTGGAGCGCTTTTACCACGATGCCGTCCTGCGTGGCTTCGGCGGTGCTGCGATGGCAATGGTGCGCTAAATCATACAGTCCGGCAGCTTTCCAGCGGCCGTCCCAAATATTCATATTCAGGGTTGCTGGGTCGCCGCTACCGACATCGTTATCCAGCGGCGCGCGCATAAACTGATCGACCAGCGGCTCCAGAAGCTGCGGTTCGCCATCTACCCGCCATTGTGAGAGCGCGCCGGTTTCCCGACACACCTGCCATTGCTGGTTTTGCCAGTCAATTTGGTAATATTGATCGGTGGTGCAAAGTTCAGGGGCGGCGATAAATTTCACCGCTTTAACGGCGGGCAGCGGCGTTGGCAGATGCCACTGTTCCTGCGCGCAACAGTGACCCGCTTCAGCCCACGCGGTGGTCGCAATATGCTCGACGCGAAGATTCAGCCAGACCATTTCATCATCTGGCTGGGCATCAAACCCGGTTGCGCTAAGG
This sequence comes from Kluyvera sp., assembly GCA_051656825.1. Classification (GTDB taxonomy): domain Bacteria; phylum Pseudomonadota; class Gammaproteobacteria; order Enterobacterales; family Enterobacteriaceae; genus Kluyvera. The sequence goes on along the minus strand of JBOFJM010000621.1, from coordinate 1,277 downwards.
ACAATTTGCTGGGTTTCGCCAGGTGCCAGTAACAACGGCAGCGTACCCTGCTGGCGAACTTCACCCTGCGCTTCAATCGCCCAGTACAGGCGTTCATTATCGCTATTTCTGAACAGAAACTCGCTGCTGACAGCAATGGTCAGAGGCTGGGTGCTGAGCAACTGAAACTGGAAATACTGCTGATGATATTTGGCTTCTGACAGGCTGGGATGCGGGGTGCGATCCGGGAAAACCACCCCGTTCATACAGAACTGGCGATCGTTAGGGGTATCGCCAAAATCACCGCCGTACGCCCACCACGGATTGCCTTGCGCGTCGTAACGGGTCAGGCATTGATCGGCCCAGTCCCAGATGAAGCCGCCCTGTAAGCGCGGGTACTCCCGAAAAGCTCGCCAGTAATCGGCAAAGTTACCCAGACTATTGCCCATCGCATGGGCATACTCACATAAAATGAGCGGGCGATTTTCACCGGGTAAACTCAGCCATTTTTTTATCGACCATTTTGGTGGGTTTTCTTCGAGCGTGGTGTCAACGCGCGCATACATCGGGCAAATGATATCGGTCGCCTGGGTATTGGCTCCGCCGCCTTCATACTGCACCGGCCGCGTGGGGTCTTGTTGTTTAACCCAGTTGTACAGCGCGGTATGGGTAGCCCCGAAACCGGATTCATTGCCCAGCGACCAGATGATAATGCTGGTATGATTACGGTTGCACAGCACCATGCGGGTGACACGCTCGGCGTAAGCGGCAAGCCAAAGCGGATCGTCCGATAAACGGTTCACCGGCTCCATGCCATGCGATTCGATATTGGCTTCATCAATCACGTACAGACCATAGCGGCTGCATAATGCATACCACTGCGGCTGATTAGGGTAATGAGAGCAGCGCACAGCGTTAAAATTATTCTGCTTCATCAGCAGAATATCTTGCACCATGTCAGCGTAACTCACGGTGTGGCCCGTTAGCGGGTGGTGCTCGTGGCGATTGACGCCGCGAATTAATACCGGCTTGCCGTTAACTTTGAGCAGGCCATCCTGAACCTCGATTTTCCTGAAGCCGACATCACAGGCTTCGCTCACGATCGCCTGATCGTTTGCGTCCAGTAACGAGATAACCACCCGATACAGCCAGGGTTGTTCGGCGCTCCACAATAATGGCTTATCGACGGTGAGTTGGAGGTTCAGACGCTCGGCATAATCGTTATGCCCGCGTCCGACATGCTCCGTGGCGGAGGCGATTTCGTGTTCGCCGCGCCATAGCGTCGTTTTAATTCGGTA
>JBOFJM010000620.1:0-3510 GCA_051656825.1 Kluyvera sp. | reverse complement strand
GGTATTCCGCTCGTTTTTTACTGGCGATTTCCGCTTCATCTTTGCGCGCGATATTCCCCGGAATGTGGAAATAGCCTTTTTTATCGCATTCACCGCCGACGGCTTCCCAGAAGGAGTCGTAGTCAGAGAGAATTTTTTTGTTCTTATCCTGGTAACGTTCGCCACGGAAAATATGCACTTCGTTACTGACGGCAAGAATTTGCTCAACCTGTAGGCGTTCGGCAAAACGGCATACGGCTTCCATCACCAGGCGTTTCGGGAACAACCCATGACAGGCCTTGGTCGCCCCCTGAATTGCTTCGTGTGGCAGGTCTGGTCTACCGCCCTGAAGCCCGCCAATAAATAACGTACGTTTATTTTGATAGGCCAACAGGGCAAAGGTCATTTCTGCCAGTACGTCGCCGTCGCTATTACGCATAAGAATGGTGCTATCGCCTTCTTTATCCAGATTGACTTGCATCGTCAGCTCAAAGGTAAATAGCTCACCATTTTTACCTTCTATTTTCGCCAGCGGTAAAGACTGGCTATTCAGGTAGGTTTTTAACTCTTCAGGGGACATGGCTTGAGACAACAGCGTATAGTGATAACGCAGCGCATCCAGTACCTGATGACGGTTAAAATTCACCGCCAAATAAGGACGATGTAGGCGAACGGGTAGGCGAGGCTGGCGTTTCAGTAACGTGTCCAGGTTAGGCCATTGAGACAGTTCGTGCATCCATTCACGGCTTAAACGTGGCATTAACAGCGATCGCAGCATAAACTTCCGGCGAAAGCTGCGTTTATGCCAATGTTCACCTGGACGCCATTGACCGCTAAACAGGCTTAAAAAGAGGCCTGCACCGGTGTATGAACGAGAAGGCGCAAGTGAATTTTCGCTGAGCTGTGACATGATTTACGACCTGGAAGGGAAAACTTTTCCATATTTTACAATTAGAAATTTAAACAAAATCTCAATAGATGTGTGGTTTTTTGCACTATCGAACGGTCGTTTAATTCTCATTGACGTTAACTTTTCCATTCTGTCGTATTAACTGGGGAATTCAGGATTTTTATGAACATCAAGGGAAAATTGAAAAAACGGTATTTGATTGCTATTGCCATTCTTATTTTTGTGGTTATTGCAGTCTGGCGGACGCTGAATGCGCCGTTGCCTAATTATCAAACGTTAATTGTGCGTAAGGGCTCCCTTGAACAGAGCGTTCTGGCGACCGGTAAACTGGATGCGCTGCGTAAAGTCGATGTCGGCGCGCAGGTCAGCGGGCAGTTGAAAACGCTGTCGGTAAATATCGGCGATAAAGTCGTGAAAGATCAGCTTTTAGGGGTTATCGACCCGGAACAGGCAGAAAACCAAATAAAAGAGGTTGAAGCGACGTTAATGGAACTGCGCGCCCAGCGTATGCAGGCAGAAGCCGAATGGAAGCTGGCGAGTGTGACTTATTCGCGACAACAACAGTTGGCAAAAACACAGGCGGTTTCTCGCCAGGATCTCGACACCGCCGCGACGGAAATGGCGGTGAAAAAGGCGCAAATTATCACTATTGATGCGCAAATTAAGCGTAATCAAGCCTCGCTTGATACCGCCAAAACAAACCTTGATTTTACCCGTATCGTTGCGCCGATGGCGGGTGAAGTGACCCAAATCACCACACTGCAAGGGCAAACGGTTATTGCGGCGCAACAGGCTCCTAATATTCTTACGCTGGCAGATCTCAGCACTATGCTGGTGAAAGCGCAGGTTTCTGAGGCCGATGTTATCCACCTTAAACCCGGTCTGAAAGCCTGGTTTACCGTGCTGGGCGACCCGTTAACCCGTTACGAAGGAACGCTGAAAGATATTCAGCCAACGCCGGAGAAAGTCAACGACGCCATCTTCTACTATGCCCGTTTTGAAGTGCCAAACCCGCAGGGCGTGCTGCGCCTGGAGATGACCGCGCAGGTGCATATCCAACTCGGCGGCGTCAATAACGTACTGACGATTCCGCTGTCGGCGCTGGGTGATAATGTCGGCGATAACCGCTACAAACGTGCGCTTACTGCGCAATGGCGAAGTGAAAACCCGTGAAGTCGTGATTGGCGCACGTAATGATACGGACGTGGAAATTGCCAAAGGGTTGGAAGAGGGCGACGAAGTGATCATCGGTGAAGGCAACGCCGGAGCCGAACAATGACCGCACTGCTCGAACTGACGGATATTCGCCGTAGTTATCCTTCAGGTGATGAAAGCGTTGAGGTGCTGAAAGGCATTTCGTTGCAGATTAACGCCGGGGAAATGGTGGCGATTGTCGGGGCTTCAGGTTCCGGTAAATCCACCCTGATGAATATTCTCGGCTGTCTGGACAAACCCACGAGCGGCACTTATCGGGTGGCGGGCGTGGATATTGCCACGCTCGACAGCGACGCGCTGGCGGCGTTACGTCGCGAGCACTTTGGTTTTATCTTCCAGCGTTATCATTTGTTGTCGCATCTGACGGCGGCGCAAAACGTCGAAGTGCCCGCCGTATATGCGGGCATGGAGCGCAAGGCGCGGCTGGTACGTGCGAAAGAGTTGCTACAGCGCCTGGGGCTTGCCGATCGCGTGGATTATGCGCCGTCGCAGCTTTCCGGCGGCCAGCAGCAGCGCGTGAGTATCGCCCGTGCGCTGATGAACGGCGGCCAGGTGATTCTGGCGGATGAACCAACCGGCGCGCTGGATAGCCATTCCGGCGAAGAGGTGATGGCGATTCTCCATCAGCTCAAAGAGCAGGGCCATACCATTATCATCGTCACTCATGACCCGCAGGTGGCGGCACAGGCCGAGCGAGTGATTGAAATTCGTGACGGCAAAATTATCCATAATCCTCCCGCGCGCCAGACCACGGTCACGCCACACCAGCCAACGAAGCAAACCACCTCTGGCTGGTTGCAGTTCAGCAACAGTTTCCGTGAAGCGCTCTCTATGGCCTGGCGGGCGATGGTGGCGAATAAAATGCGCACCTTGCTGACCATGCTGGGGATTATTATCGGCATCGCCTCGGTGGTGTCGATTGTGGTCGTCGGGGATGCCGCCAAGCAAATGGTGCTGGCAGATATCCGCGCAATTGGCACTAACACCATTGATGTCTATCCGGGGAAAGATTTCGGCGATGACGACCCGCAGTATCGGCAGTCGTTGAAATATGACGACCTGCTGGCGATTGAAAAACAGTCATGGGTGAGTTCGGTGACGCCGTCGGTGTCAAAAAACCTGCGTATACGCGCGGGCAATGTTGACGTTGCCGCTGGCGCGCAGGGTATCGGACAGCACTATTTTAACGTCTACGGCATGACCTTCAGCGAAGGGAATACCTTTAATGAGGTGCAGGCTGCGGAACGCTCGCAGGTGGTGGTGCTGGACAACAACAGCCGACGCCAGCTGTTCCCCAATAAGCCGAAGGTTGTGGGCGAGGTTATCCTCGTTGGCAATATGCCCGCCACCGTCATTGGTGTGGCGGATGAGAAGCAGTCGATGTTTGGCAGCAGTAGCGCTTTGCG
>JBOFJM010000619.1:0-1821 GCA_051656825.1 Kluyvera sp. | reverse complement strand
AACTGCGTCGTATCGAAAACCGCTACAACGGTACGGTTAACCACTACTTCCTTTGCGACCGTGGTCGTTTCGGCTATGGCTATGTGAACCTGAAAGACCGTCCACGCCAGCCGGTACAATTGCGCGGCAACGATGTCATCACCCTCAACGCCGAACAGGCGATGCAGGGCGCGGCGGATATTCTGCGCCAGTCGAAGAAAGTGATTGGTATCGGCTCCCCGCGCGCTAGCGTCGAAAGCAACTTTGCGCTGCGTGAACTGGTGGGTGCGGATAACTTCTACACCGGTATCGCCAAAGGCGAGCAGGAACGTCTACAGCTGGCGCTGAAAGTGCTGCGCGAAGGCGGCATTCATACTCCGGCACTACGCGATATTGAATCTTACGATGCAGTGCTGATTCTGGGCGAAGACATCACCCAGACCGGCGCGCGCGTTTCGCTGGCGGTACGTCAGGCGGTGAAAGGTAAAGCGCGTGAAATGGCAGCGGCACAGAAAGTGGCTGACTGGCAGATTGCAGCGATCCTCAACATCGGCCAGCGCGCTAAACACCCGCTGTTTGTCACCAACGTTGATAACACGCGTCTGGATGATATTGCGGCGTGGACTTACCGTGCACCGGTTGAAGATCAGGCGCGTTTAGGCTTTGCCATCGCTCATGCGCTGGATAACAGTGCACCGGCGGTAGACGGCATCGACCGTGACCTGCAAAACAAAATCGACGTGATTGTCCAGGCGTTAGCCGGGGCTAAAAAACCGCTGATTATTTCCGGCACTAACGCCGGAAGCGCCGAGGTGATTCAGGCCGCCGCGAACGTGGCGAAAGCGCTGAAATCTCGCGGCTCTGATGTGGGCATCACCATGATTGCCCGCGCGGTAAACAGCATGGGTCTTGGCATGATTGGCGGCGGTTCGCTCGACGACGCGCTAAACGAGCTGGAAAGCGGTGCTGCAGATGCGGTCATCGTGCTGGAAAACGATCTGCATCGTCATGCTTCAGCAAGCCGCGTAGACGCAGCACTTTCTAAAGCGCCGCTGGTGATGGTAATTGACCATCAGCGCACGGCGATTATGGACAAAGCGCACCTGGTGCTGCCGGCGGCAAGTTTTGCTGAAAGCGACGGGACGGTTATCAACAACGAAGGCCGCGCTCAGCGTTTCTTCCAGGTTTATGACCCCGCGTACTACGACAACAAAACGATCATGCTGGAAAGCTGGCGCTGGCTGCACTCGCTGCACAGCACTCTGGAAAGCCGTCAGGTGGACTGGACGCAGCTTGACCACGTGATTGACGCAGTGGTCGAAAAACTGCCGCAACTGGCTGGGATTAAAAATGCCGCGCCGGATGCCAGCTTCCGCATTCGTGGTCAGAAACTGGCGCGTGAACCGCACCGCTACAGTGGGCGCACCGCAATGCGCGCCAACATCAGCGTGCATGAGCCGCGTCAGCCGCAGGACAAAGACACCATGTTTGCCTTCTCGATGGAAGGGAACAACCAGCCAGGCGCGCCGCGTTCGCAAATTCCATTTGCATGGGCACCAGGCTGGAACTCCCCGCAGGCATGGAACAAATTCCAGGCTGAGGTGGGTGGTCATCTGCGTCACGGCGACCCGGGCGTGCGTTTGATTGAAGCGTCTGAAAATGGCCTTGAATACTTCACCACCGTTCCGGCTGGTTTCCAGGCACAAGAGGGCACATGGCGTATCGCACCGTATTACCATCTGTTTGGTAGCGATGAAATGTCCCAGCGCTCGCCGGTATTCCAGCAGCGTATGCCGCAGCCGTACATCAAACTCAACCCGGCGGATGCCGCTAAGTTGGGCG
>JBOFJM010000618.1:0-3610 GCA_051656825.1 Kluyvera sp. | reverse complement strand
GCGCCAAAAATCAAGAATAAATCATGCTAAATGTTGCTGTTGCGGTGACATTACCCGTCGTTGCTTCACCGGTAGAAATATAGTCCACACTCAGCGGAACAATGTTTTCGCCATTATTAAGGCTAATCGTTGACGATGTTTCACCAATATTCAGCGTCTGACCATCTGGACCATATAGCTGTAATGCAACGTTAGTGGCGGAACCCGGCCCTGCGGCATTGGCAAGCGCGCCGGTCAGATTAGCGTCCTCCTGGCCATTAAAAATAACCGCCGCATTCTGGCTTACCGACGTATCGCAATCTTCAAGTTTGATAGTGAAGCTCTCTTTCTGATTGGCGACCATTCCTGAGGCGGTTAATTTTGTGGCGCGAACCTGGCCCAGCGTCACGGTTTGATCGATAGAGTCCGCTGACACAGAGCAAGCGGCATCAACAACCTGTCCGACGAAATTCACCGTACCACCGGAAACGGTCGTGGTTTCGCCAGCAGTTACAGCGAAAGCCGATACGGAGGAACCCGCTACAATCGCGGTAACGATCAAGGAAAATACATGCTTTTTCATAAGAACCCTTTTAAATGTAATAAATAGTTAATTGATTTCTTCAAAAAATAAAGGTGTGTTCATCTGGAGGCTCTTATCGCCTACCTTTAATAAATAATGATTCGCATTATTCCAATGCGGTAAAGCTCAAGAAGATATTGAAAAAACAATATATCTTTTATTATTCATGACAGAGAGTGCAGGATGCAACATATGCCAAGAGCCTTTAAAGGACTCGCACTAATGCATTGTTTTACAATGATTTTTCACCCACCAACCACAATGGCAATTGACTTACAACACAGCCAATGCTACCCATGTAACATCATAATCTAATTAACAATATATTTTCTAAAACAGCTTGAACAATTTAACCAAAGAGTATTAATAGGCTACAGGTAGCTTTTGTACTGATAAAAGTCGTCCATTATCAATGTTGATATATCCTCCTTTTTTGAGTTCGGAAAGAAGCTTTAATGTTCTGCTGCGAGAGATTCCTGTACGCCGTTGGATAAAGTTCAGCACATTAATACTCCGACGATACTCTTCCGAATAAGACCAAATTTCAATCAGGAGCGTTCGTACCTTTAAATATGAATCGACGCCAACCAGTTCACGATCGCGCACGCTCATCACCATCAACCGATAAGCCAGAAAACGGGCAACGTCATGCCAAAGGTCGCATTCGCCAACGATACGTACAAAATCGGCTAATGATACGGCACAGCCACGCGTTAATGTTTCGGCAACCAGGAAATGCTCAGGCCTGGCGGGGACATCATAGGTGATACCATAGCTATCAGTTAAGCCCATCAATGAAGGCGCAAACTCAGAAGTTACGAGCATCCGATCATCACTTCGGCAATAGGAAAAAACGCCGTCCTCCAGCAATACAATGCGGTTTCCGCACTCCAGGTTCAATTGCATCTCTTCACCAGCCTGCAATACAAACGGCTGGCCGAATGGTCGTAATGCCGAAAATATTGCATCAATAGCAGCATAGGGTTTTGCTTGTTGAGAGAAAGTAAATGAATGCAATTTATTATCATTACCAACAGCGTCTATTTTCATTATTTTTCATATAGATATAGTAGAATACATTAATGAACTTTATCTTTTCATCAAACATCGTTCAATTAAAAATAAATAACATCTACTTTCAGTATTTATGTTTCTATAAAGCACAAAAAAACAATAAAAAATGTATAAGTAAATTCTTAATCACAATAAAAAAAGCAAAAAACATTTTAAATAAACAATATTAACATGATTACCCATTCAGATATCATCATGGGTAACAGGTATGATATTTTAAAGCAGATAGACCAAATAATCTTAATAACGGTAAGATAATAAGCCAGACGCAAATTACTCGGTCAGCGGTTCACACTCACAGGCTCCCGGAATAAACTCCAGCACAATCTGATTGGCGCGTTGTAGCAGCCGAAGCGGCATCGCCTTCTGGCAACACCAGCGTGTTCCCTCAGCAAAAACATCATCCACATCAATGGAATACAAGCCGGGAGCCATACGCATCGGCAATGTCTGTTGTCGGCTATCGCTATCCAGCGAGAAAGAGTATTGATGGTGAGCGTTACTGAATCGATAGCGTAGAGGCGTGACACCTTTTGGTAGCCCTAAAATCGTGGCGTGAACATCAACCAATTTCTGGTGAGTGGCCTCAGGCTGTTGCAAAGCGTCATTGACCTGCCCAACCACAGCGGCACGCGGCGTAAAAAGTGCCATCTCCACGAGATTTTCAATGGTCTGGTTATTAATAATGCCAGGCTGCAACGCGATAGCATAATCACTATCGGCCAACAGTTGGGTGACCCAGGGTCTTTGATTAGCGTCCATGACAAGTGTCTGTTCACACACACCCGCATCTGACCACAGCTCAACCACCATCTCGGTTTCAGCAATGGCGCCCGCTTCCTGATACTCGCGATCAACATCACTATTGCCGTTTTTACTTAAGACCGTCATGAACAACTTTCCTCAATCCCTGATGGAAAAAAGCCCCGTCAGAACGGGGCTTAAATTATGGAGCCCAATAATTCACGTTTAACGAGAACGATTAGTAAGCGCCAAGATCAGTCCATGCACCGCCGTTACCGCAGTTCATATCCGGCTGGTCACCCATAGACCACCATTTAACCTGGTAGTTATGGCCTTTCCAGCTCACGATTTCGAAAGAACCCCAGTTTGCGCCATATACGGTATTGGCATTCCACTGCGCATGAGGAGAGGCTTTATCATCCGCATCTGCATCCGGTTCGTCACCCTCTTCCGGTTCTACCGGAACCACAATATCGTCCTCTTCTTCATCTTCCGGTTCTGGCTGAACCTGGGATAGAGCAGGAACAGCTGTCAGGACAAATCGTTGCTGAGAAGACGGTTCGTTGTAGCAATCACGAACAAACAAAGTGAACTGGAACTCAGTCTTCTCGCTGACTTCTGGCACAACAAACTCAATCACTTCCGCCGTTTTATCTGCGACCGAAATGGTAGACGGTACGCCCCAGCTAAAGGAAATTTCATCTTCGTCTTCATCCGAAGAACCCGCACCAGACAGTTGTACGGTAGCGCCACCGACAACCAGCAGTTCAATTTCCGCTTTAGGGGCGTGGTTAACACCGGTTGGGGTTTCGTTTTGTTCTTCTTCACCTTTCTCTACGTTAATCCCTTCGAAATAGAACGGTTCCATATCGATGGTTTCAGACGCGATTTCATAACCCAGACCTTCACGTACAGCGTTAACCAGCACGCCGTTGTCCTGATCGATAGTCCAGGTAAACACACCACCCAGACCCAGCTTCGCGGCATATTCACCTTTCGCTTTCACGGTACGAGGCGTATCCAGGGACAGGAACAGTTTTGATTCCGGGTTGAACAGGTAGTCAGCATCGGCAACCTTGTCGGTATAGACGTTGAAACCGTTACGGCCTTTCTGATTTTCCAGATCCAGGTAGTTGTAAATCACGTCGTACCATTCATTAGTACCGGACTCGAATGAGCCAGTGGTAATGCCGGTGCCTGGGGTATAAGAACCTTTCAGCGGGGACAGCG
>JBOFJM010000617.1:0-2205 GCA_051656825.1 Kluyvera sp. | reverse complement strand
ATTATCAAGCGGGACAAGGCACGCAGCTATTGCAGGAAATCGCGCTGATGTTACCCGGCTTGCTGGAACGATGGATTGAGCGCATATGACCGACACCACTTTGGCGCAGGCTGTCACCCGCTTTCTGCGCTATCTGGGCGTAGAGCGTCAGCTTAGCCCAATCACCTTATTGAACTATCAGCGTCAGCTTGATGCCATTATTGAACTGGCCAGCGGTATGGGCCTACAGAATTGGCAACAATGTGATGCTGCGATGGTGCGCAGCTTCGCTACCCGCAGCCGCCGTAAAGGCCTGGGAGCCGCCAGCCTGGCGCTCCGCTTGTCGGCGTTGCGTAGCTTTTTTGACTGGATGGTCAGCCAGGGCGAGCTTCCGGCAAACCCTGCAAAAGGGATTGCTGCACCGAAAGCACCGCGCCATCTGCCGAAAAATATCGACGTCGATGACGTTAATCGGCTGCTGGATATCGACCTGAACGACCCGCTGGCGGTGCGCGATCGCGCAATGCTGGAGGTCATGTACGGGGCTGGGTTGCGTTTGTCGGAATTAGTGGGGCTGGATATCAAACATCTGGATCTCGACACCGGCGAAGTGTGGGTGATGGGCAAAGGCAGCAAAGAGCGCCGCTTGCCGATTGGCCGCAACGCGGTTGCCTGGATTGAACACTGGCTCGATCTACGCGGCCTGTTCGGCGGTGATGACGATGCGCTGTTTCTCTCCAAACTGGGTAAACGCATTTCAGCGCGTAACGTGCAAAAACGGTTTGCCGAATGGGGCGTGAAACAGGGGCTTAACAGCCACGTGCATCCACATAAATTGCGCCACTCATTTGCGACCCATATGCTTGAGTCGAGCGGCGATTTACGCGGCGTACAGGAACTGCTGGGCCACGCGAATCTATCGACCACCCAAATCTATACCCACCTTGATTTTCAACACCTTGCTTCGGTGTACGATGCGGCGCATCCACGCGCCAAACGGGAGAAATAATGCGTTTTTATCGGCCGTTGGGCGCGATTGCCGCGTTGACGTTTGACCTTGATGACACCCTTTATGATAACCGCCCGGTGATTGACCGGACGATGCACGAATCGCTGGCTTTTGTGCGCGCTTACCACCCGGCGCTGGCGAATTTTGACGCCCGAATGCTTCAGCACTGGCGCGATACGCTGCTGCTGACCGAGCCGGAAATTTACCACGACGTAACCGAATGGCGCTGGCGTGCGCTGGAGTTGGGGATGCGTGAGGCGGGCTTAACGGCGCAAGAGGCGGCAGCCGGTGCTGATGCAGCAATGGCCAACTTCGCGCACTGGCGTAGCCAGATTGACGTGCCGCAGGAGACGCACGACACGCTGGCGCAGCTCGCGAAAAAATGGCCGCTGGTGGCTATCACCAATGGCAACGCCCAGCCGGAATTATTCGGCCTGAACGGCTACTTCCAGTTTGTGCTGCGCGCGGGGCCAGACGGGCGCTCAAAACCGTTTGCTGACATGTATCAACGGGCGGCAGAAAAGCTCAGTGTCCCGCTCGCCGAGATCCTCCACGTCGGCGATGACCTCACCACCGATGTCGCGGGAGCCGTGCGCTGTGGGATGCAAGCCTGTTGGATTAAACCGGAAGGCGCGGATTTGATGCGGGCCACGGATAGCCGTTTGTTGCCACATATTGAGATTTCGCGGTTGGCATCTCTGACCTCGCTGATATAATTCCCCATAGTTCTGTATAAAATTCCAGGGTTTTGGCGGTTATCCGCTCTACGACTGTAGGCCCGGCAAACGGAGCGCCACCGGGCGTTTCGGTGCTTCTTTATTTCTGACCCGGCGGTGCTAATGGACGTTTCTTACCTACTCGACAGCCTCAACGATAAACAGCGCGAAGCCGTCGCGGCAGAGCGTACCAATATGCTGGTACTCGCCGGGGCTGGCAGCGGCAAAACGCGTGTGCTGGTGCACCGCATCGCCTGGCTGCTGAGCGTAGAAAACTGCTCGCCTTACTCCATCATGGCGGTGACCTTCACCAACAAAGCGGCGGCGGAAATGCGCCACCGTATTGGCCAACTGATGGGCACGTCGCAGGGTGGCATGTGGGTAGGGACGTTCCACGGGCTGGCGCACCGTTTGCTGCGCGCGCACCATCTGGACGCCAATCTGCCGCAGGATTTCCAAATCCTCGACAGCGAAGACCAACTGCGTCTGCTGAAGCGCTTG
>JBOFJM010000616.1:0-1864 GCA_051656825.1 Kluyvera sp. | reverse complement strand
CTTCCCGCTCGCAGCGTTCCCGCCAGCGCGGCAAACGCCGAGACATCAAACCCCTGGCGAGCGTCAAACACCGCGTGCTGGAACTCGCGCCCCAGCAGCGTCACCAGTTTAGACGGCAAGCAAAAAGGTTCGGCAACTGGCTGAAGGCCAACCCACAGCACCTCATTACCGAAGGCGGCACGAAACGCCGCCGCCTGCTGGCCACACCAGTCGTCTTCACCACTGACAACCAGCAAGCGGCGAATGCCCTGCTTTGCCATACGCGCGGCCTGCGCGAGCAGTTCATCCATGACGTTTGGCATCCGCTTAGAGAGATTGATTAAAGGTGTTGCACTGCGCCGGGTCACCGCTGTCGAAGCCGCGTTTCAGCCAGGTATAGCGCTGTTTTGATGTACCGTGGGTGAAGCTATCCGGTACGACGCGTCCCTGGCTTTGCTGTTGCAAACGGTCGTCGCCAATCGCCTGTGCGGCGTTCAGCGCTTCTTCCAGATCACCAGCTTCCAGAATGCCCTGTTTCTGCATGTTATGCCCCCAAACACCGGCGAAGCAGTCTGCCTGGAGTTCCATACGTACCGACAGGCGGTTCACTTCCGCCGCAGAGGCGTTTTGTTGCATCTGGCGTACTTTCGGTTCGATACCGAGCAGTTTTTGAATGTGGTGGCCGACTTCATGCGCAATGACGTAGCCTTGCGCGAAATCACCGTCTGCCCCCAGTTTGTTTTTCATGTCGTCGTAGAAAGAGAGGTCAATATAGACGGTGCTGTCAGCCGGGCAGTAGAACGGCCCCATCACCGACTGGCCAGTACCGCACCCGGTGCGGGTTGCGCCACGATACATCACCAGCCGAGGCGGCTGGTACGTTTTGCCCATTTCTTTGAATTGCTGTGCCCAGGTGTCTTCGGTCGTTGCCAGAATGACGGAGGTGAATTTCGCGGCTTCGTCATCTTTTGGGCCGCTAACACGCTGTGAAGATTGCTGCTGGCCCATTGGCGCGCCGGTCATCAGGCCGGTTAAATCAACGCCATAATAGCCCGCGACCAATACCACAATCAGCAGAAGAATACCGCCTTTGCCGCTGGGGATCCGAAAACCGGGGCCACGCCCGCCTAACGGAGATTGGGAACTGTCTCTGCGGTCTTCTACATTGTCGCTTTCACGACGGCCTTGCCAACGCATAACTACCTCGATCTTATCTTATAATTTACTGATATGATCGTAGGCGGTTACGGCAGGGATTACCACTGGAAATGTCTGGTTAGAATCGTGCCTGAGCCTCTTGCCGGATGGTATGACGCGGTTCAGGCAGCAACCATGCCGGATGGCGGCGTGAACGCCTTATCCGGCCTACAAAACCGTTGCATCGGTGACGCGCAAACACCGTAGGCCTGATAAGCGCAGCGCCATCAGGCAGAACCGAGCAGATTGCCGGATGGCGGCGTGAACGCCTTATCCGGCCTACAAAACCGTTGCATCAGTGAACGCACATTACACCGTAAGCCTGATAAGCGCAGCGCCATCAGGCAGAACCGAGCAGATTGCCGGATGGCGGCGTCAACGCCTTATCCGGCCTACAAAACCGTTGCATCAGTGACGCGCATTACACCGTAGGCCTGATAAGCGCAGCGCCATCAGGCACTGCGCCAGAGCGTTAGTCCAGCTTCACGCCTAAACGATGCGCAACTTCTTCATAGGCTTCAATCAGGCCGCCGAGGCTCTGACGGAAACGGTCTTTATCCATTTTATCCATCGTCTTTTTGTCCCACAGGCGGCTGCCGTCTGGGGAGAATTCATCACCCAGCACCACTTCGCCTTTGAACAGGCCAAACTCCAGCTTGAAGTCCACCAGGATAAGACTCGCATCGTC
>JBOFJM010000615.1:0-1890 GCA_051656825.1 Kluyvera sp. | reverse complement strand
CACCTCGGCAGAGAGTTTGACGGTTAAACAACCGCTAATTAATCCCTGCTGGCAAAACTGGTTGAGCGTGTGCTGGTAGTAATCCAGCAGGCGGTCGCGGTAGTTGCCAGCGCCTTGCGTAAAATGCTGCGCCAGGCGTTGATGATAGTCAGCAAAGTGCCGTTCCAGCATCGCAACACCAAACGCCTCTTTTGAACGGAAATAGTGATAAAACGATCCCTTCGGGACTTCTGCCGTTTTCAGGAGTTCGCTTAGCCCCATCCCAGTAAAACCACGATGCATACAAAGACGCTCGCCGGTCGCCAGGATGTGTTCACGGGTATCATGTTCAATAGATTTGCTCATGGGCTGAACTGTAATAGACCGATTGGTCTAATGCAAATCTTTTTTGCGCATATCAATTGCCGCTGGGTGGAAAAGAGAAAAGTTGCGCCCAGCGCCACAAGCGTCTTCAATGAGAGTATGACGAGCAGAAAAGGGGGCTAACGTGGCGGAGCAACTGGAGTTTTTCCCGGTTCAAAGTCCGTGCCGGGGGATTTGCCAGTCTGATGAGCGTGGTTTTTGCCGTGGCTGCTTTCGTAGCCGGGACGAGCGCTTTAACTGGCAAAATATGAGCGATGTGCAAAAGCAGGAGGTGCTGCGATTGTGCCGTCAACGCTTGTTGCGCAAATTACGCGCGGGTAAATCATCTGTAGCTGAAGATCCTCAGCAGCCCTCACTGTTTTAAGCACAAATGTGCGTATACTCAATGCCAAACTTTTCTTGAGGATGTGGTGATGGTTCAACGTATTACCCTGGCACCGAAAGGGCCGGAATTTTCACGTTTCGTGATGGGTTACTGGCGTCTGATGGACTGGAATATGTCTGCGCGCCAGTTGGTGAGCTTTATTGAGGAGCATTTGGATCTCGGCGTCACTACCGTTGACCATGCGGATATCTACGGCGGCTACCAGTGTGAAGCGGCGTTTGGCGAGGCGCTCAAACTGGCTCCGCATCTGCGCGAGCGGATGGAAATTGTCACCAAATGTGGTATCGCCACCACGGCGAAACCGGAGCACGCTTTAGGGCACTATATTACCGACAGTACCCACATTATTAACAGCGCCGAGCAGTCGCTGCGTAATCTGGCGACCGATGTTATCGACCTGCTGTTAATTCACCGCCCCGATCCGTTGATGGATGCCGATGAAGTGGCACAGGCGTTCCTCTCGCTGCACCAGAGCGGCAAAGTGCGTCACTTCGGTGTGTCTAACTTTACGCCCGCACAGTTTGCGCTGTTGCAGTCGCGTCTGCCGTTTACGCTGGCGACAAACCAGGTCGAAATTTCGCCTATTCACCAGCCAACGCTGCTGGATGGTACGCTGGATCAGCTTCAGCAACTGCGTATTCATCCTATGGCCTGGTCGTGCCTGGGCGGCGGTCGTCTGTTTAATGACGGCGAATTCCAACCGCTGCGCGATGAGTTAGCGCAAGTGGCGAATGAATTGAACGCCAGCAGCATTGAACAGGTGGTTTATGCGTGGGTGATGCGTCTGCCATCGAAGCCGTTGCCTATTATTGGCTCCGGTAAAATTGAGCGTGTCCGCTCGGCGATTGTCGCGCAGTCTCTTGATATGACGCGCCAACAGTGGTTCCGCATTCGTAAAGCGGCGCTGGGTTACTACGTACCGTAATCGCGACGATGCAGACGGGCAAACCGTCTGCATCGCCTTTCTTATGCCGTTTGTTCGGTCAAGGTTCCCGGTGTCGGAGCCGCTTCCAGTTGCGATAGCGAGCAGTATAAGCGCCAGAGTAGTGAGGCCAGTTCACGCGCGGCTGGCTGATGGTGATGTGAAAGGGTATCGCAAATTCGCTGTAGCTCCTGCAAGGTGGTGGCGAGCGGGCGCTGTT
>JBOFJM010000614.1:0-2118 GCA_051656825.1 Kluyvera sp. | reverse complement strand
CATTGCGCGTAGTCTGCGCCCGGCGTTGGGGTTGCCCGAAGTGCGTTAACCCGTTTATCGAGAACCATCTGCGCATCGCTTCCTGAATCCAGAATCGTATTTTGCTGCGACTCTTTTTCAACCAGTACGGCGGTGACATCCAGCGCTTTCAGGCTGGCGGTGGTCAGGAGCGCTTCAACCTGGGCGGCGAAACAGGCATCTTCTTCTGACGCCTGTGTCTGGGCGCGAGCCGTTTCGGTGGTGGCGACAATATGGTTATTCGCAATATAGTTTCCCTTACCGGAAACCACTCGGATGATAACCGGTTTGCTTCCCAATGGTTTAAGATACTGGGTATCGATAGTTTCAGAAATATGGTTAGAAATTATTGAGTTATTGCTGCCGTTAATGTGCAGCAAGCCGTAGCTGTCTTCTAAACCATTGTCATATTTCTGCATCGGTGGCCAGGGTTCATGGTCACGCAAGAAGTGGTTAGCGGAAACCAGATTCTCGGTACAATTTTCGCTAAAGACCAACATGCCGGGATAGAAAGAGTGGAAGCGGTTGCTGGTGATCGACGAGCGCACAACGCCCGATAAATAAACGCTGCTTGCGCCACGCGGGAAAATATTATTGGTGGCAATTAACAGCCCGCCGAAATTTTGCGCGTAGAGGGAATAGCCTTTATAGCCCGCGCCCATCAGGTTGTCGGTGATTTTTGACGCCTGACCGGCCCCGCGAAGTTCGATGCAGTTGCCGCATTCAGCGATGAAGTTATTATGCACCGCCATCGCATCGGAGTTATAGCTGGTCAGCCCATGCTCCAGATAAATAAAGCCCATTCCCGTGATGCGGAAAGAGTCCTGCGCGCTGGCAATGTAAATCCCCGTTTTGCCGTTGGTATAAGTGTTTTCTGGATCGTTGTGACCAAGCCCATCATCGACAAAGTGCAGGCCATCAATACAGAAGTTTTCAAATTCGACCGAACTGATGCGCGGCGCACCGTCGCGCTTTACATAAAACGCCGCACCGGCGTGCTCGGCATCACCCGCTTTGGGCGCGAGATCCACCAGAATACGGCTGCCACCCGGCCAGATATCATGTAAGTTCGGCCATTCTTCTACTGGCGTGTTAAAACGAATGCTTGATGAAACAAAACCATGCCCGGAGCCCATAATTTTCAGGTAGCTGATATCGATAACGACCTGCGTTTTGAGGTGATAATCACCGGACGGAATATAAATCGCCGCACCGGGTTTACCGCCATCATTAAGATTCGTTTGTGTCTGGCGGCTTTTAATATCCGCGATAATGCTATTGAGAACCTCGCCAATATCTTGATACGGGTTGCCCACCTGCCACTCAGTGACATCGTAATAATTCTTACGCACCATCAATCACTCTCCTGTAAAAATAGACTTATTCTTCAGCCCAGGCTGTACGGTATGCGGTTAGTTCTGCCGATGCGCCGATGAGCTGAACGCCAGTAACGCGGCTGCATGAGTAGTAGCGGCGGGTTCCGCAGACGCTGCCGCCGTGGGCAAACACTTCAACAATGCCGGCGTCAAAGCACAGCGTGACGTCGCTTATCGTGGTTATCTGCGCGTGGTAGCGCCCGTCATCGACACCGTTCTCTTTGAGCGTGAGCTTTTCACCGTCGTGCGTCAGGCTGATTAGCTGGCCGCTGTCGCCGGTTAATGTCAGGCAAAATGGCGTTTGAGGGGCAAAGGTGATTGTGCAGGCTTTGTAGCCTTCAGCGTGCGACCACTGAACGGCGTCGGGCACAATCTCCTGGCTGGCAATGAGCGATGGCGGCGGCAATACCGGCGTCATGCATACCTGCTGTTGCGCATTAAGATGAAAACGGCGCGGTAGCGACATTTCACCGCTGTAGGCCGAGGCGACCTGCTTTTGCGTCGCCCAGTTGAACAGCCAGGCAAAGCCTGTCCGGCTATCTTCTTCCCCCCAGGTTTGCAGGGCATAGAATTCCGTACCGAAATCGAGCATCTGGAGCGGTTGCGCCGATGGGGTGAAATAACCCTCGCGGAAATCACCGGTTTGCGCGAACAGAATATTGTGTCGGCCTGTGGTGGGTTCTTTGTAGCCCACGACGCTGAGGATCAATACCCATACGCCATC
>JBOFJM010000613.1:0-1947 GCA_051656825.1 Kluyvera sp. | reverse complement strand
GTACTTTTTTCACGTTCGTTGTGTTGTTTCTTCCCCACAGCGTAATCATAGCCACTCCGCTTTTCATGATTGTTAATGAATGTTGAGTCAACGTTAATCTACAGGCAATCTCAGTCAAAAAAAACGTCATGTTTTCAGCACAACTCAGGGATCTTGCGTAAACTTAAAAAACTTTACCAACTCACTGTTTCTTTGAGAGAGTTTCTACGTTATTACTCACCGCCTGGTGCAGCACGGTTACTGTCGTGGCGTGTTTTTAGGAATGGATACTTGGGTGGCTTTTATGATGTGTAATACTAACGCCTTGCGGAACCTGATGGCTGGCTCTGCGCTTTTAATTTTAGTCGCACCGGCGGTGCAAGCAGCGGAGCAACTGCCAGATGCTCCTGCTATTGATGCCCGTGCATGGATTTTAATGGATTACGCCAGCGGTAAAGTGCTGACGGAAGGCAATGCCGATGAGAAACTCGACCCAGCAAGTCTGACGAAGATCATGACCAGCTACGTCGTGGGCCAAGCGCTTAAAGCGGGGAAAATTAAGCTTACCGATATGGTCACTATTGGCCGTGACGCGTGGGCCACCGGCAACCCTGCGTTGCGCGGTTCCTCGGTGATGTTCCTTAAACCGGGTGAGCAGGTTTCGGTAGAAAACCTGAATAAAGGGGTGATTATTCAGTCGGGCAACGATGCCAGCATCGCCATTGCCGACTATGTCGCCGGTAGCCAGGATTCATTTGTGAGCCTGATGAATGGCTATGCGCAGAAAATCGGCCTGACCAATACTACCTTTAAAACCGTTCACGGCCTGGATGCGCCGGGGCAGTTCAGCACCGCGCGCGATATGGCGCTGCTGACCAGAGCGATGATTCATGATGTGCCGGAAGAATATGCGGTACACAAAGAGAAAGAGTTCACCTTCAACAATATCCGCCAGCCTAACCGCAACCGTCTGTTGTGGAGTACGAATCTTAATGTGGATGGCGTGAAAACCGGGACGACGGCAGGCGCGGGCTATAATCTGGTGTCATCGGCTACGCAAGGCGATATGCGGCTGGTGGCCGTGGTGCTGGGCACGAAGAGCGACCGCGTGCGCTTTAACGAGTCAGAAAAACTGCTAACCTGGGGTTTCCGTTTCTATGAAACCGTCACACCGATTAAACCGGACGCGACGTTTATCAGCCAGCGCGTATGGTTTGGCGATACCAGCGAAGTGAAACTGGGAGCGGGTGAGGCTGGTTCAGTCACCATTCCGAAAGGGCAGTTAAAGAACCTGAAAGCCAGCTACACCTTAACGCAGCCGCAGCTGACCGCGCCGTTAAGCAAAGGTCAGGTCGTTGGGACGATTGATTTCAAACTTAATGACAAAACCATTGAGCAACGCCCGCTGATCGTAATGGAAGCGGTCGAAGAGGGTGGGTTCTTTAACCGCATGGTGGACTTTGTGCTGATGAAATTCCACGAATGGTTCGGCAGTTGGTTCGCGTAATTCTTGCCTAATACAGCAGCGAAATTTGCTGCTGTTTGGCCAGCGCCACCAGGTCGCCGTCTGGGCAGGTGTCGCTGGCAATCACATCAAAGTGTGTTAAATCGCCCATGCGGGCAGGACGCACTTTGCCAAACTTGCTGTGATCTGCCACTAACACGTGGTAGCGCGCCTGGCGCATTGCCCAGTGTTTCACCGGTAATTCTTCGAGATTATAACAGGTTGCGCCCATGTCGATGTCGATACCCGCAGCGGAATAGAACGCAATGTCCGGGCACAGGTGTGCCAACGTATCTTGCTCGCTGAGCGGTTTGAAAATGGCGTTGCTGGCGTGGAACTCACCGCCGCACAGAATTGGCCGACAATTGGGCTTTTCTTGCAGTGCGAGAAAGGTATTCAGCGAATAGCAGACGGCGGTAAACGGCAGGTCGTTATCAATAGCAGCGATTATCCACGGCGTGGTG
>JBOFJM010000612.1:0-1822 GCA_051656825.1 Kluyvera sp. | reverse complement strand
AATCTCTATCGTGGTTGATGAGGCATATCAGATTAGGGCGCAATGATGCAGTAGTTTGCCGTTGAACTCCAGCGCGACGTCGCTATACGCCGCCCGGATACGCTTTGTTGACCATGATATAAAGCTTCAGGGCGCGCCTGGGGTTGGTAAATCTGCCGATCGGTTCTATAGTCAACACGGTATATTTGTCACAGGAATCACTAATGCGATTTAACGGACTGACCAAAGGTTTCTTCATTTTTATTCTTGCCCTTGTCACCTGGGCGTTCTTCGATGTGCTGTCTCCTTACTTTTCCGCCATTCTGTGGGCCGCGATATTAACCGTCATCTTTAACCCGGTGAAAAACAAATTGCGCAGCGCTTTGGGAGAACGTAACGGGCTGGCATCACTGCTCACCATCGGCCTTATCTGCCTGATTGTATTTATCCCATTGATGATAATCCTGTCGTCACTGGCGCTTGAACTGAATGTGGTTTACACCAAACTGCAACAAAACAACACCCAGTTCCCGGAAGTGATCGCCAGTATTTTCTCTCATCTTCCGCATTGGGCGAGCCGGTTCCTGACCGAGCACAACCTGGATAACGCAGCCCAAATCCAGAAAAAACTGTCCGATGTGGTGTTGCAGGGTGGGCAGTATCTGGCGGGTAGCGCGTTCCTGATTGGTAAGGGGACGTTCGGCTTTGCCATTAGCTTTGGCATCATGCTGTACCTGCTGTTCTTCCTGCTAAAAGACGGGCCGTATCTGGTGCGCCAGATTCTGGACTCGCTGCCGCTGTCTGATTTCGTGAAACAGCATCTGTTCGCTAAATTTGTCGGCGTGACCAGAGCTACGGTCAAAGGCACGGCGGTAGTGGCCGTGGTACAAGGGACGCTCGGCGGCATCGCGTTTGCAATTGTCGATATCGACGGCAGCGTGCTGTGGGGCGCGCTGATGGCGTTTCTTTCCCTGGTGCCTGCCGTAGGCTCGGCGATTGTCTGGGTTCCCGCCGCCATTTTCCTTTTTGCGACACAACAACTGTGGCAAGGGCTATTTATCGTCGGCTTCTTCGTGATTATCGTCGGCCTGGTAGACAACATCCTGCGCCCGCTGCTGGTGGGTAAAGACACCAAAATGCCGGACTACCTGATCCTGATTTCCACGCTTGGCGGCATGGAAATCTACGGTATTAACGGTTTTGTCATCGGCCCGCTGATTGCGGCGCTGTTCCTGGCAAGCTGGAATCTGTTTTCCGGGCGCGATCACGAGGGCAACGTTGAGGGAATCGACGAGGCCTTTATGGAAGAAGGAAAAAACCCTCCAGATATGTAACTTCATGACGATAACAACAGGCGGCCTTGGGCCGCCTTTTTTATTTTCACGCTAAATCATGCCTTTTCTATAATTTTAATTATGCATAGGTATTATTCGCCGCAGAAGGAACCAACAGGTGCGAATTGCGACAATCACAAACTGGGCGTACGGCTCGACGGTATGCCTGACTATCGCCTCCGGCATTGTGATGCTAATGGCATCGGGTGCTGATAGCACCGAGCGTCGGGCGGTAGAACAACGGCAGGTATTTACGCAACTGACCGATAGAGTTGAAACCGACGCCTGGTCGTTGTCCGATTTGGCACGGTTATACGTGGTCAACAAAGACCCGGATACGCTAAGTGAATATCGCCAAAAAGAGACAGCGCGGGTCGACGTGGAGCAACGGTTATCGAAACTCAAAGATACCGGGGCGACGCTTGAGGAGCTGGCGCAACTGCATGAAGGGTTGCAGATTGTCGATAAACTCCAGGACGAGCAACAGGCGGCGCTCTCTGATATGGCTC
>JBOFJM010000611.1:0-4449 GCA_051656825.1 Kluyvera sp. | reverse complement strand
GGTCAACTTCTGTTTTTCGATCAGTGCAGCACGCGCCAGATCTTCTTTATCTTTACGCAGCGCCAGTTCGGCCTTCTCCTGCCATTCCATCTGCTGTGCCAGCGCTTTTTCAACGCGGCGCGTCAGATCTTTCTTTTCTGCCAGCGCACGGGCAGAGGTAGAACGCACTTCAACCAGTGTGTCTTCCATCTCCTGGATCATCAAACGCACCAGTTTTTGCGGGTCTTCCGCTTTTTCCAGCAGTGAGTTGATGTTGGCGTTCACGATGTCGGCAAAACGAGAAAAAATACCCATTGTTCAATCCTCATAGTTCTGTGTTTCGGGCTTAGCCCTGCGTAGAGACTATTACAACTTCCGTGCCAACTTTTTATCTTATTGATTATTAAAGGTGTGATTGATTTTTCATCGCCAAAGACCTACAGTAAAATGGCGAATTACACCAACAAGTGGCGAATTTCATCATGGCAGATTACAAAGATACGCTTCTCGGCGAGGCCAACCGTTTTATCGAGGTGCTGGAGCAGGTTTCCCGCCTCGCCCCGCTGAATAAACCGGTGCTGATTATCGGCGAACGCGGCACGGGGAAAGAGCTTATCGCCAACCGTCTGCACTACCTCTCTTCCTGCTGGCAGGGGCCATTTATCTCGCTGAACTGCGCGGCGCTCAATGAAAACCTGCTCGATTCAGAGCTATTCGGCCACGAAGCGGGCGCATTTACCGGCGCCCAAAAGCGCCATCCAGGGCGTTTCGAGCGCGCCGATGGCGGCACGCTGTTTCTTGATGAACTGGCTACGGCCCCGATGTTAGTGCAGGAAAAGCTGCTACGCGTGATTGAATACGGCGAGCTGGAGCGCGTGGGCGGCAGCCAGCCGCTTCAGGTCAACGTGCGTTTAGTCTGCGCGACCAACGCCGATTTGCCGCAGAGGGTAGCAGATGGCACGTTTCGTGCTGACCTGCTCGACCGTCTGGCCTTTGATGTGGTGCTGTTGCCGCCGCTGCGCGAACGCCAAAGCGACATTATGTTAATGGCTGAACATTTCGCGATTCAGATGTGTCGTGAGCTAAAGCTGCCGCTGTTTCCGGGGTTTACCGACCGCGCCCGCGACACGCTGCTAAACTACCGCTGGCCGGGGAATATTCGTGAACTGAAAAACGTGGTGGAGCGTTCGATGTATCGCCACGGCAGCAGTGACATTCCGTTGGACGACATTATTATCGACCCGTTTTATCGCCAACCCGCCGTCGCGCCAGAGCCATCGGCATCGGTCGCCGCCCCCGCGCTGCCGTTAAATTTGCGGCATTTCCAACTGGAGCAAGAAAAAAGCCTGCTACAGCAAAGCCTGCAACAGGCTAAATTCAACCAAAAACAGGCCGCCGAGCTACTGGGGCTGACGTACCACCAGCTACGCGCGTTGTTGAAGAAGCACTCGCTTTAGGTCGCTTTGCCACCAATAGCCGGTAAAACTGGTGACTTTTAAGGCAGTTGCTTTCAGAGATTTGTACCTGGTAGCCGTAAGTGCGATACACTTTGCAGATCAATCGAAAAATTAACGAAACTATGCGCCTGAATTTGTCATCATTACTGGCGGCGTTGGGGTTACTTTGCGGCCATGCCATTGCAGCGCCGCAACCGCTCGCCCCTCCTCATGCCGACATTCGCGACAGCGGCTTTGTCTACTGTGTCAGTGGGCAGGTCAACACCTTTAACCCGCAAAAAGCAGGCAGCGGGCTGATTGTCGATACCCTGGCCGCTCAGCTATACGACCGGCTGCTGGACGTCGATCCTTATACCTATCGCTTAGTGCCGGAGCTGGCGGAAAGCTGGGAAGTGCTGGACAACGGCGCGACCTACCGCTTCCATTTGCGCAGCAATGTGTCGTTCCAAACCACCCGCTGGTTTACGCCAACCCGCGCGTTAAATGCCGACGATGTGGTGTTTACCTTCGAGCGTATTTTTAACCGCAATCATCCGTGGCATAACGTTAACGGCAGCGCATTCCCCTATTTCGACAGTTTGCAGTTTGCCGACAGCGTACGCAGTGTGCGCAAACTCGATAACCGCACGGTGGAGTTCCGCCTGAATCGCCCTGATGCGTCGTTTCTCTGGCATCTGGCCACCCACTACGCTCCGGTGATGTCCGCCGAGTACGCCGACAAACTCAGCCAGCAAGACCGCCAGGAACAGCTAGACCGCCAACCGGTCGGTACTGGCCCATTCCAGTTGGATGAGTATCGGGCCGGGCAATATATTCGCCTGCAACGGCATCCCCACTTTTGGCGCGGTACGCCGCTGATGCCGCAGGTGGTCGTGGATCTCGGCTCCGGCGGTACGGGGCGCTTGTCGAAGCTGTTAACCGGCGAGTGCGATGTACTGGCCTGGCCTGCCGCCAGCCAGCTCAGCATTCTGCGCGATGATCCGCGTCTGCGCCTGACGCTGCGCCCGGGCATGAACATCGCCTATCTGGCGTTTAACACCAATAAGCCACCGCTGGACAAACCGGAAGTGCGTCATGCGCTGTCGCTGGCGATTAATAACCAGCGCCTGATGCAGTCTATTTATTACGGCACTGCGGAAACCGCCGCCTCAATTTTGCCTCGCGCCTCCTGGGCTTACGATAACGAGGCTAAAATTACCGAATACAATCCGGCTGAAGCCCGTCGCCGCTTAAAAGCATTGGGCCTTGAGAAAATGACGCTGCACTTGTGGGTTCCGACCAGTTCGCAAGCGTGGAACCCAAGCCCATTAAAGACCGCCGAGCTTATCCAGGCCGATATGGCGCAAATCGGTGTCAAAGTGGTGATTGTGCCGGTAGAAGGCCGCTTCCAGGAGGCTCGTTTGATGGACATGAACCATGACCTGAAGCTTTCCGGCTGGGCGACCGACAGTAACGATCCAGACAGCTTCTTCCGTCCATTGTTGAGCTGCGCGGCGATTACCTCACAAACTAACTTCGCCCACTGGTGCGACCGTGAGTTTGATAACGTGCTACGCAAAGCCCTGGACTCGCAGCAACTGGCGTCGCGTATTGATGCCTACGACGAAGCCCAGCAGATTCTGGCGCGCGAATTGCCGATTCTGCCGCTCGCCTCGTCGCTGCGTCTCCAGGCCTATCGCTACGATATGAAAGGGCTGGTGTTAAGCCCATTCGGTAACGCCTCTTTCGCCGGTGTTTCGCGGGAAAAAGAACAGAAGGTGCAGAAACCATGATTATTTTCACCCTCCGTCGCCTGTTGCTGCTGCTGGTTACGCTCTTTTTCCTGACCTTCGTCGGCTTCAGCCTGAACTACTTCACCCCACATGCGCCGCTCCAGGGCGCCTCGTTGTGGAACGCCTGGGCATTTTGGTTCGACAGCGTTATGCACTGGGATTTCGGCGTGTCCAGCATTAACGGCCAGTCGATTTCCGAACAGGTGCGTGAAGTGTTTCCGGCTACGATGGAGCTGTGCATTCTGGCGTTCGGTTTCGCGCTGCTGGTCGGCATTCCTGTAGGGATGCTGGCGGGGATTACGCGCAATAAATGGCAGGACAAAATGATCAGCTTTTTTGCCCTGCTCGGCTTTTCTATTCCCGTATTCTGGCTGGCGCTGCTACTGACGCTGTTCTTCTCGCTGACGCTGGGCTGGCTGCCGGTTTCCGGACGTTTTGACCTGCTGTATGAAGTGAAAAACGTGACCGGTTTTGCGCTGATTGATGCCTGGCTTTCTGATTCACCGTGGCGTCACGAAATGATCATCAGCGCCCTGCGCCACATGGTGCTGCCGGTACTGACGCTGGCGGTCGCGCCAACGACGGAAGTGGTGCGTTTAATGCGCATCAGCACTATCGCCGTCTATGACACAAACTATGTAAAAGCCGCCGCCACGCGCGGTGTTTCGCGGCTAACCATTTTGCGCCGCCATGTGCTGCACAATGCCCTGCCGCCGGTTATCCCGCGTTTGGGGCTGCAATTTTCTACCATGCTGACGCTGGCGATGATCACTGAAATGGTCTTTAGCTGGCCGGGGCTGGGACGCTGGCTGATTAACGCCATTCGCCAACAGGACTACGCCGCAATTTCGGCGGGAGTGATGGTGATTGGCGCGCTGGTGATTATCGTCAACGTGATCTCCGATATTTTGGGTGCTATGGCTAACCCACTGAAACATAAGGAATGGTATGCCTTACGATAGCGTCTATCTTGAAAAACGTCCGCCGGGAGCCTTGCGCACGGTGTGGCGTAAATTCTACGGCGATACCACCGCGATGATTGGATTTTACGGCTGTATCGGGCTGGTTTTACTCTGCGTGCTCGGTAGCTGGTTTGCGCCGTATGGTATCGATCAGCAATTCCTGGGATATCAACTGCTGCCGCCATCGTGGTCGCGCTATGGCGAAGTCTCTTTCTTCCTCGGCACGGATGATTTAGGCCGCGATGTGTTGAGCCGCCTGTTAAGTGGTGCGGCTCCTAC
>JBOFJM010000610.1:0-3874 GCA_051656825.1 Kluyvera sp. | reverse complement strand
CGTGCGCGTAGTGGCGAGTCGGGGTGTCATATTCAACGTGGGAAGTGTTGATGGTGATACCACGAGCTTTTTCTTCTGGTGCGTTATCGATCTGGTCGAATGCACGAGCAGCACCGCCGTAGGTTTTAGCCAGTACGGTGGTAATTGCAGCGGTCAGGGTAGTTTTACCGTGGTCAACGTGGCCGATGGTGCCGACGTTAACGTGCGGTTTTGTACGTTCAAATTTTTCTTTAGACACGGCTATATTCCTTACTATAGTGCTCTCCCCTCTTGGAGAGAGCACGGGACTTAGGTTTTAATCCTGTGGATTATTTACCACGGGCTTCAATAACGGCCTGAGCAACGTTGTTCGGCGCATCGTCGTACTTCAGGAACTCCATGGAGTAAGAAGCACGGCCTTTGGTCAGAGAACGCAGCTGGGTTGCATATCCGAACATTTCGGACAGCGGAACTTCAGCGTGGATCACAACGCCAGTAACGTTGGATTCCTGACCTTTGAGCATACCACGACGACGGCTCAAGTCACCGATTACGTCACCGGTGTTCTCTTCTGGAGTCTCTACTTCAACCTTCATGATAGGCTCAAGCAGAACTGGTTTCGCTTTCTTAAAGCCATCTTTGAAGGCGATAGAAGCGGCCAGTTTAAACGCCAGCTCAGAGGAGTCAACGTCATGGTAAGAACCGAAGTGCAGACGAACGCCCAGATCAACAACCGGGTAACCAGCCAGAGGACCGGATTTCAGCTGTTCCTGGATGCCTTTATCAACGGCAGGGATGTATTCGCCAGGAATTACACCACCTTTGATGTCGTTGATGAACTCGTAACCTTTAGGGTTAGAGCCCGGCTCCAGTGGGTACATGTCGATAACGACGTGACCGTACTGACCGCGACCACCAGACTGTTTCGCGTGCTTACCTTCGATATCGGTAACTTTCGCGCGAATTGCTTCGCGGTAAGCAACCTGAGGTTTACCGACGTTCGCTTCAACGTTGAATTCACGCTTCATGCGGTCAACGATGATGTCGAGGTGCAGCTCACCCATACCTGCGATAATGGTCTGGTTAGATTCTTCGTCAGTCCATACACGGAATGACGGGTCTTCTTTAGCCAGACGGCCCAGAGCCAGACCCATTTTTTCCTGGTCAGCTTTGGTTTTCGGTTCTACTGCGATGGAGATTACCGGCTCTGGGAATTCCATACGTTCCAGAATGATTGGCGCATCTGGGTCACACAGGGTGTCACCAGTAGTTACGTCTTTCAGACCGATTGCAGCAGCGATATCGCCCGCGCGAACTTCTTTGATCTCTTCACGTTTGTTAGCGTGCATCTGAACGATACGACCGAAACGCTCACGTGCAGTTTTCACGGAGTTCAGTACGGTATCACCAGAGTTAACCACACCGGAGTACACGCGGAAGAAGGTCAGGTTACCTACGAACGGGTCGGTAGCGATTTTGAACGCCAGAGCAGCAAACGGCTCGTCATCACTTGCGTGACGCTCAGCCGGAGTGTCTTTACCGTCGTCCAGGATACCGTTGATCGCAGGAACGTCTACTGGGGATGGCAGGTAATCAATTACCGCATCCAGCATCGCCTGAACACCTTTGTTCTTGAACGCAGAACCACAGGTTACCAGGATGATTTCGTTGTTCAGAACACGCTGACGCAGAGCTTTTTTGATCTCTTCTTCAGTCAGTTCTTCACCACCCAGGTATTTCTCCATCAGCTCTTCAGATGCTTCCGCTGCGGACTCAATCAGGTTCTGGTGCCATTCTTCGGCCAGTTCCTGCATGTCAGCTGGGATATCTTCATAGGTGAAGGTTACGCCTGCATCAGCTTCGTTCCAGTTGATGGCTTTCATTTTCACCAGGTCAACAACACCGGTGAATGCTTCTTCAGCACCAATTGCCAGCTGCAGCGGAACAGGATTCGCGCCCAGACGGGTTTTGATCTGACCAACAACTTTCAGGAAGTTCGCACCCATACGGTCCATTTTGTTAACGAACGCGATACGTGGAACTTTATATTTGTTTGCCTGACGCCATACGGTTTCAGACTGTGGCTGAACACCACCAACTGCACAGTAAACCATTACCGCACCGTCAAGAACACGCATGGAACGTTCTACTTCGATAGTGAAGTCAACGTGCCCTGGGGTGTCGATGATGTTTACACGGTGTGGTTCATACTGCTTCGCCATACCAGACCAGAATGCAGTAGTCGCTGCAGAGGTAATGGTAATACCACGCTCCTGCTCCTGCTCCATCCAGTCCATGGTAGCGGCGCCGTCGTGAACTTCACCGATTTTATGGTTTACACCGGTGTAGAACAGAATACGTTCGGTAGTAGTGGTTTTACCGGCGTCGATGTGCGCACTGATACCGATGTTACGGTAGCGCGCGATGGGTGTTGTACGAGCCATTTGATTCCTCGTTTATCTTTTAGGCGTTCAATTTAAGTAGCCCAAAGCGGGCTGCTTACTAGAAGCGCCCGCCTGGTGACTAAAACTCCGAAGGGATTACCAACGGTAGTGTGCGAACGCCTTGTTGGCTTCTGCCATACGGTGAACGTCTTCACGTTTCTTAACTGCAGTACCTTTGTTTTCTGCAGCATCAGAAAGTTCGTTCGCCAGGCGCAGAGCCATGGATTTATCACCGCGTTTACGAGCAGCTTCAACGATCCAACGCATTGCCAGGGCATTACGACGGACCGGACGGACTTCAACTGGTACCTGATAAGTAGAACCACCAACGCGGCGAGACTTAACTTCGACAGTCGGGCGCACGTTTTCGAGAGCTACTTCGAAAGCTTCCAGTTCGTTTTTACCAGAACGCTGAGCCAGGGTCTCCAGCGCGCTGTATACGATAGTTTCGGCAGTAGATTTTTTACCATCTACCATCAGGATATTTACAAATTTAGCCAGCAGTTCTGATCCGAACTTCGGATCCGGCAGAATTTTACGCTGACCAATGACGCGACGACGTGGCATGGAAATACTCCGTTGTTAATTCAGGATTGTCCAAAACTCTAAGAGTTTAGTTTGACATTAATATAAAACGTTTGGCCTTACTTAACGGAGAACCATTAAGCCTTAGGACGTTTCACGCCATACTTGGAGCGTGATTGCTTACGGTCTTTAACGCCGGAGCAGTCAAGCGCACCACGAACGGTGTGGTAACGAACACCCGGGAGGTCTTTTACACGACCGCCACGGATCAGGATCACGGAGTGCTCCTGCAGGTTGTGACCTTCACCACCGATGTAGGAAGTCACTTCAAAACCGTTAGTCAGACGAACACGGCAAACTTTACGCAGTGCGGAGTTCGGTTTTTTAGGAGTGGTAGTATATACACGAGTACATACGCCACGTTTCTGCGGGCATGCTTCCAGCGCAGGCACGTTGCTTTTTGCAACTTTGCGTGCACGTGGTTTGCGTACCAGCTGGTTAACTGTTGCCATTAAATAGCTCCTGGTTTTAGCTTTTGCTTCGTAAACACGTAATAAAACGACCTCATACAATATGAGGACGCAGAATTTTAGGTCGGTGTCGAAAAGGTGTCAAGAAATATACAACGATCCCACAATTACCAGGACATCTGGCTGGGATGCTTCACCGTAAGTCTGACGAAGTCAGTATAGCTAACCCTGACGACACTGTCTGAAATTTGACCACTCAAACCGCGAGCCTTAATGTCTTCTTCCAGTACATAGACCTTAATGGAGGCATTTTGCAGACTTTCAAGGAAACGACTGCCTTCTATTGCTGCAGTGACGCCATCCTGAAGCAGTAAAAGCTCGTCATCTTCAGCAATCAGACGCAGGAGGGAGGAGAAGTCGGTTAGCCACGCAGAGCGATGTAAAATGTGTAGCATG
>JBOFJM010000609.1:0-1893 GCA_051656825.1 Kluyvera sp. | reverse complement strand
CGATACCCCCTTTATCGCCTGGGCCAAGGGGCAGGGGGCTCGTCAGACTGTAGATGGCCTCGGCATGTTGGTGGAACAGGCGGCAGAAGCCTTTACCGTGTGGCGAGGAATCCGGCCAGGGACTAAACAGGTATTGAGAGAACTGAAACGAAATCTGGGGACCCTATGAACCAAGGTATCTTGTTTCCCGAGCTGGCCGACTGGCAAGCGCACGAACAGCGGATCCACTTTCCTGCCCAGCAGATGGGGGCGCTGGTGGATTGTTACATCAGTCGCCGGCGTCTGGAGAAAATGACCGGGCTCTCCCTCGCGAGAGAGGAAGACATCCTGCGTGCCTTCGAAAGCGTGCGTTTTGACATCGAGGAAATTGCTGAAAAACTCATTGAGGAACAAGAGTTTGCAGAAGATGGCGCCATCTACCTCTGATTTTTTCAAGTTTTTTCTCAAAGCAGCGGAACTTGCGCCAAGTTGTGCTGACTAACTAGATAGTTGAGGAAGTGCTAGCTAGTCACCTTTATAACTCCCCGGTATTCGTACTGGGGATTTTTTTATCTATATGAAAAATAACATGATTTATGTAATTCATTTTTCGTGAAACTTAATTACATAAATTACTTTCACTTTCTGCTGCTTTGCTATACAGTTAGCAACGTAGGGTACAGAGGTAAGATGTTCTATCTTTCAGACCTTTTATTTCACGTAATTGAATGTGGCTGAATAGCGACCCCGGTGAGTCATCATCGGGGTGTTTTTTTATGGGTTGCATTTAGAGTAAATGCTTTAATGTTGGCGAATGTTTGTTAGAATGAAGGGGCTTCTTGAGGAAAACCAGTCGTCTTTGTTCTCAAGATTTAGCTTCTTCCCAATTTTTGAACTGATTGTTTAAGGCCGGTACTGCGTTTGCAGAACCGGCCTCATTTTTATCCTTTCCATTGACTGCTTTGTAATAAAATTTCACTTTGGTACTTATTTGGTGAGGAAACGCCCCCGCCGGCATCTATTTTTGAAAACGTTGCCAATGGGATGAAAAGTTAATTGTTATATAGAATTAACTATTTATCCCATTGATAAAAATAGTGTTTCAAGAACTCATCGTAGGGAGTGGGCGATGTCACTGGCGAGAGGGGTTATGGCAAGCAGACTGAAAGCCTTTCAATCAGCGGAGGAGCTGCTCCGCCAATTGCAGGGTTTGGTTGTGGTGTATACAGGACGTAGCTTACTCCTCGAGCGGTGCTTGCTCACCGTCAGTCATGTCATCGGCGCCCGCCAGGTACCAGCCAGTCAGCGTCTGTGCCAGTTTTTCGACCCCGATCTGGGTCAGGGAAGAGAAGGCTTCCACCTGGATCTGCGGACCCAGCTCGGCTACGGCCTGGCGTACCTTGATGACCTGATTGTTGCGCGGACCCGGGCTCAGCTTGTCGGCCTTGGTCAGCAGCAGCATGACCGGCAGTTTGCGGTGAGAGCTCCACTCCAGCATATTCATATCGGTATCTTTGAGCGGATGGCGGATGTCCATCAGGATCACCAGACCTTTCAATGACTCACGACGCTGCAGATATTCCGCCAGCGACTTTTGCCACTTGAGCTTCATTTCCAGCGGAACCTGCGCATAACCGTAGCCCGGCAGGTCGACCAGACGCTTGCCCGGTTCCAGCTCAAACAGGTTGATCAGCTGGGTGCGTCCCGGCGTCTTACTGGTGCGAGCCAGGTTCTTGTGCTTGGTCAAGGTATTCAATGCAGATGACTTACCGGCGTTGGAACGGCCGGCAAACGCAATCTCGACACCCCCATCATTTGGCAGGTGACGGATGTCGGGTGCGCTGGTCACAAAATGCACCTTATTGAAATTCAGAGTTTGTGTATCCAACGTAAATTCCCCATAGAGATAGAGGG
>JBOFJM010000608.1:0-16640 GCA_051656825.1 Kluyvera sp. | reverse complement strand
AGTGGACGCATCACTGGTGTTCGGGTTGTCATGCCAATGGCATTGCCCGGTAGCTAAATGCGGAAGAGATAAGTGCTGAAAGCATCTAAGCACGAAACTTGCCCCGAGATGAGTTCTCCCTGAGACTATAAGTCTCCTGAAGGAACGTTAAAGACTATGACGTTGATAGGTCGGGTGTGTAAGTGTAGCGATACATTGAGCTAACCGATACTAATGAACCGTGAGGCTTAACCTTACAACGCCGAAGATGTTTTGGCGAAAGACAGACACAAGATTCAGTTTGATTACAGATTAGATTGACATGCAAAAGCGTGTTGATAAACAGAATTTGCCTGGCGGCTGTAGCGCGGTGGTCCCACCTGACCCCATGCCGAACTCAGAAGTGAAACGCCGTAGCGCCGATGGTAGTGTGGGGTCTCCCCATGCGAGAGTAGGGAACTGCCAGGCATCAAATTGCAGTAAACCGGGATAAAAATCCGGGTAGTGACAAAGAAATTCGGTGGAGCGGTAGTTCAGTTGGTTAGAATACCTGCCTGTCACGCAGGGGGTCGCGGGTTCGAGTCCCGTCCGTTCCGCCACTTATTAAAAAATTAAGCCTGCTAAATTAGCAGGCTTAATGATAAGAAACTTTAGGGGCGTAGCTCAGTTGGTAGAGCACCGGTCTCCAAAACCGGGTGTCGCGAGTTCGAGTCTCTCCGCCCCTGCCATATAATGATCCTTTGCTTTTTAGCAAAGGATTTTTTTTGCCTAAAATTTACCTCCGAAAAGGCCCATTCATTCCCTTCTAGGGCCATATACACTTCAATTCAGAAAACGTTATTTTTCAATATGTCGCGAATCTGCATCTGTTTGTCGCTATTTTGCAGCCAAATAGCATATAAAGGACGCGATATAGCCGCGCCATCGGTTACAGGATAAAGTTCGTCCTGATCTTGCGCCCATGCTGTAGGCAACCAGGTGCAACCTTTTAACGACACTAACTGACGGCGAGCCAAACTGGCTGAACTGGTGGTGAGTAATGGCACATCATCACAGGCGATGAGCCCCGCTTCATGCTGCTGGAAATCAGCACCCCATTCCAGTCGAAGGTAGTTCAACTCCGATTTGCTCGTTGCCGGTGAGGCGCAGTAAAGCTCAAGAGTAAAATGCCCTAACAACTGGCTGCTAAATTCATCCATTTTCGGCGTTTCAGTGGTCAATAGCAGATCGAGCTGGCGTTCATGCAGTTGCTTTACCAGCGACTGGCGCTGGGCAATTCGTGCTTCAAACTGAAGCGTGTCGTCAGCCTGATACAGTCTGGCGAGCCACTCGTTAAGCATGCACTCCCACAGCGAAGCGCTGGCACCAATCGAAAACTCGTTGTGCCGTGAGGTATTCGCCACCTCTTTTCGCGCTGCCTGCCATGTATTCATCAGTGTTTCAGCGTAGGGGAGGAGTTTCTCGCCTGCAGCGGTTAGGCGGATATTGTTGCGATGACGGGTAAACAGGTTAACGCCAAGCTGGTTCTCTAGCTGACGGATGCGAAAGCTTACCGCAGATTGTGTCAGATAGAGCGCTTCTGCGGCGCACCCGAAGTGGCGAGTTCTACTCACTTCGAGGAAAGTTTTCAGCAATTCGGTATCCACAGCTTTCTCCGCAAAATTTTTTGTCGTAATGATTTAAATCTTTTGTTTTACACTCTGTCAAGCGTATCTAATACTCCGCGCCATAAATAGCTCGGCCAAAGAATTAGGAGCGTGTAGGATGGCGGAAAGCTTTACGACGACTAATCGTTTTTTCGACAATAAAAATTATCCGCGCGGGTTCTCTCGTCATGGTGATTTCACCATCAAAGAGGCGCAGCTGCTTGAACGTTATGGCTTTGCCTTTAACGAACTCGATCTTGGCAAACGTGAACCAGCTACCGAAGAGGAGCAGCTGTTTGTGGCAGCCTGCCGTGGTGAGCGTGAGCCAGCGACGGAAGCTGAACGTGTGTGGCACAAGTATGTGACCCGCATTAAGCGTCCTAAGCGTTTCCATACGCTGTCCGGCGGTAAGCCGCAGGTAGAAGGCGCTGAAGACTATACTGACAGCGACGATTAATAAAAAAGGGGCTTTGGCCCCTTTTTTATTGTAGTAAGGTTTGCAGATGGATGAGCATTCTGTCGATCCCGCGATAGCTCAATGCTTCCTGCAAATGATGGCGCGTAATAGACTCACTCCCCTCCATATCCGCCAGCGTGCGTGATACCTTCAACAGCCTCTGCCAGGCACGAATAGAAAGCCCCAGTCGCGTTAACGTCTGTTCCAGCCATACGGCATCTTCATCTATCAGCGTACAGAATTGACGAATTTCACTGCTGCTCAGTTGGGCATTCAGTTTACCCTGTCTGGCGTATTGCTGTTTCTGCACCGCAACGACCCGTTCCTGAACGATTAAACTGCTTTCTCCTTGACGGATGGGTTGGCTGAGCAACCCTGGCGGTGGCAGTGGTATTTCTAGCGAAAGATCAAAACGGTCGAGGAACGGCCCTGACAGACGGTTGAGATAGCGCAGCGTCTGCTCTGGCGTGCAGCGATTATGTTGCCCTTCGTAATGACCGGTAGGGCTGGGATTCATGGCGGCTACCAACTGAAAGCGCGCCGGATAGGTGATTTTCGCGCGTGTGCGGGAGATATGAATCTTGCCGGACTCGATAGGCTCTCGCAGCGCATCGAGCACCCGACGTTCAAATTCCGGTAGTTCATCTAAAAATAGAATGCCGTTATGGGCCAGTGAGATTTCCCCTGGTGCTGGGATTGCGCCACCTCCTACCATCGCGGTGAGTGATGCACTATGGTGCGGTGCGCGAAAGGGGCGGCAGCGCCACTGGGTTTGTACGCTATGAGTATTTTCGAGGCTGATAATAGCCGCGCTTTCCTGCGCCTCGCGATCGTTCAGCGGTGGTAGCAAGCCACGCAGTCGGGTCGCCAGCATCGTTTTTCCGGTTCCCGGTGGGCCAATCAGCAATAAGTTATGCCCACCAGAGGCGGTTATCTCTAGCGCACGTTTACCCTGCTGTTGCCCAATAATATCGCTCAGGTCTTCGATATTTTCCGGCACGACGATATTTTCCGCTGGCGGCAGACGCAGGTCCTGTTTCCCTTCCAGAAATGCGCAGACTTCCAAAAGATGGCTGGCAATCAGACAGTCACTGCCGCCCAATAGGCCGACAAGAGGAGCATTCTCCTCTGCCAGAATAATTTGCCGCCCGGTGCTAATGGCTTCCATTGCTGCGGATATAGCCCCAGGAATCCCGCGCAAAGCGCCTGTAAGCGCTAATTCTCCAACAAACTCATATTGACCCAGTTTCTGGGTGCTAAGCTGCTCAGAAGCCGCCAGAAGCGCAATAGCGATAGGTAAATCATATCGCCCTCCCTCTTTGGGGAGGTCGGCTGGCGCAAGATTGATCGTTATCTTCTTGGCCGGAAAAGTATATCCGCTGTTAATGATTGCACTACGCACACGGTCGCGAGACTCCTTAACGGCGGTTTCCGGCAACCCAACCATAATCAATCCCGGTAGCCCCTGGCTGATGTGGACTTCAATAGTGATAAGTGGGGCATTAACCCCTAACGCTGCGCGGGTGTAGACAACCGAAAGTGACATAATGCCTCCCTGAATGGCGACATTATGCATAGCACGATAGTGACGTTAACTGCACAATTACTGAATTTACGGCGCGTATTCATGACTTTTCGCCAATGTTCTTTGCATTTCATTATTTTTGGTATGAGGAGCGCAGAAACTGATGACATGGCTGGTTAATTGCGCATCAATGCGATAAGCACATTGAAAAAGTGAAATATTTTCATTTCATAAATTTTGTATATAAAACAATTTGTTTTTCATAAATCATTAGCCTGATAAGCAACAAGTGCAGAAAAAAAACTTGTGATTTTTGTGATGTCTGTGGTAACTCTGTAGGTATTCCTTCGAACAAGATGCAAGAATAGACAAAAATGACAGCCCTTCTACGAGTGATTAGCCTAGTCGTGATTAGCGTGGTGGTGATTATTATCCCACCGTGCGGGGCTGCACTTGGACGAGGAAAGGCTTAGAAATCAAGCCTTAACGAACTAAGACCCCCGCACCGAAAGGTTCGGGGGTTTTTTTATGACCTAAAAACAATAACGAGGAGCAGAGAATGTCACGCAGCATAAAATTCTGTTTATCACGATCTACGGCGGGGAACTAACTATGAATGGCGCACAGTGGGTGGTACATGCGTTGCGAACGCAGGGCGTTGAAACGGTATTTGGCTATCCGGGTGGTGCCATTATGCCGGTTTACGACGCTCTGTATGACGGCGGCGTAGAACATCTGCTGTGCCGACACGAGCAGGGCGCGGTGATGGCGGCGATAGGCTACGCCCGCGCTACGGGTAAAACCGGCGTTTGCATCGCTACTTCTGGGCCGGGCGCAACCAACCTGATAACTGGCCTGGCTGACGCCTTGCTGGACTCCGTTCCGGTGGTTGCCATCACTGGGCAGGTTGCCGCACCGCTTATCGGTACTGATGCATTCCAGGAGGTGGACGTTCTCGGTTTGTCGCTGGCCTGCACCAAGCACAGCTTCCTGGTGCAGTCTCTGGAAGAGTTGCCGCGCGTGTTGGCAGAAGCCTTCCAGGTGGCAAACTCAGGCCGCCCAGGCCCAGTATTAGTGGATATCCCGAAAGATATCCAGGTGGCGCAAGGTGAGCTCGAACCGCATTTTTCCACTGTCGCCAGCGATGACGCTTTCCCTCACTCTGAAGTTGAACAGACTCGCCAGATGCTGGCGCAAGCGCAAAAGCCCATGCTCTACGTGGGCGGCGGTGTGGGGATGGCGCAGGCCGTTCCGGCGCTGCGTGAGTTCATCGCCGTTACGCAAATGCCTGCGACCTGCACATTGAAAGGCTTAGGCGCGGTTGATGCTGATTATCCGTACTATCTCGGTATGTTAGGGATGCACGGCACGAAAGCCGCCAACCTGGCGGTGCAGGAATGTGACCTGCTGATTGCGGTAGGCGCGCGTTTTGACGACCGTGTGACTGGCAAACTGAATACCTTCGCGCCCCATGCCAGCGTGATCCACATGGATATCGACCCGGCAGAAATGAACAAACTGCGTCAGGTGCATGTGGCATTGCAGGGCGATTTAAATGTATTGCTGCCTGCGTTGCAGCTGCCGCTGGCGGTTGATACATGGCGTGAATATAACGCAACGCTGCGGGCGGAACACGCCTGGCGTTATGATCATCCGGGTGAAGCTATCTACGCGCCGCTGTTGTTAAAACAGTTGTCCGATAAGAAAGCGGCCGATAGCGTAGTGACCACCGACGTTGGTCAGCATCAGATGTGGTCAGCGCAGCATATGACGTACACCCGCCCGGAAAACTTCATCACTTCCAGTGGATTGGGCACGATGGGGTTTGGCCTGCCAGCCGCCGTTGGCGCACAGGTGGCGCGCCCGAATGATACGGTTATCTGTATCTCCGGTGACGGCTCTTTCATGATGAATGTACAAGAGCTGGGCACCGTAAAACGTAAACAGTTACCGCTGAAAATCGTCTTACTCGACAATCAGCGTTTAGGAATGGTTCGCCAGTGGCAACAACTGTTTTTCCAGGAACGTTATAGCGAAACCACCCTGACCGATAACCCCGATTTTCTGACCCTGGCCAGTGCCTTCGGCATTCTTGGCCAACACATCACCCGTAAAGACCAGGTTGAAGCGGCACTCGACGCAATGCTGTCCAGCGAAGGGCCGTACCTGCTTCATGTCTCAATCGACGAACTTGAGAACGTCTGGCCGTTGGTACCGCCCGGTGCCAGTAACTCACAAATGCTGGAGAAATTATCATGATGCAACATCAGGTCAACGTGCAGGCTCGCTTCAACCCAGAAACCTTAGAACGTGTTTTACGTGTGGTTCGCCATCGCGGTTTTCAGATTTGCTCGATGAATATGGAGACTGCCAGCGATGCGCAGAATATAAATATCGAGCTGACCGTTGCCAGTCCTCGGTCAGTAGACTTACTGTTTAGTCAGTTAAATAAACTGGTGGACGTGGCTTCGGTTGCCGTCCAGCAGTGTTCCAGCACATCACAACAACAAATTCGCGCCTGAGCGCAAAGGAAGAGAAATGACGACGAAAAAAGCGGATTACATCTGGTTCAACGGTGAGATGGTTCGTTGGGAAGATGCCAAAGTACACGTAATGTCTCACGCACTGCACTACGGTACTTCCGTGTTTGAAGGCATCCGTTGCTACGACTCTCACAAAGGCCCAGTGGTCTTCCGCCACCGCGAACACATGCAGCGTCTGCATGATTCCGCCAAAATTTATCGCTTCCCGGTGTCGCAGAGCGTTGATGAACTGATGGAAGCCTGCCGTGAAGTGCTGCGCAAAAACAACCTCACCAGCGCGTATATCCGACCGCTGGTATTTGTTGGTGATGTCGGCATGGGCGTGAACCCGCCAGCGGGTTACACCACTGACGTAATTATCGCCGCCTTCCCGTGGGGCGCATATCTGGGCGCAGAAGCGTTGGATCAAGGGATTGATGCGATGGTGTCTTCCTGGAACCGCGTTGCGCCGAACACCATCCCTACCGCTGCCAAAGCGGGCGGTAACTATCTGTCTTCGCTGCTGGTTGGTAGCGAAGCGCGTCGTCATGGTTATCAGGAAGGCATCGCGCTGGATGTGAATGGCTATATCTCTGAAGGCGCAGGTGAAAACCTGTTTGAAGTAAAAGACGGCGTACTGTTTACCCCGCCGTTCACCTCTTCCGCGCTGCCGGGCATCACGCGTGACGCGATCATCAAGCTGGCGAAAGACCTCAATATTGAAGTTCGCGAGCAGGTGCTGTCCCGTGAATCTCTGTATCTGGCTGATGAAGTGTTTATGTCCGGTACTGCCGCAGAAATTACGCCAGTGCGTAGCGTTGACGGTATTCAGGTGGGCGAAGGCCGCTGTGGCCCAGTCACCAAACGTATTCAGCAAGCATTCTTTGGCCTCTTTACCGGTGAAACAGAAGATAAATACGGCTGGTTGGATCAGGTTAATCAATAAATATAAATATGGGGCGGCACGCACCGTCCCATTTAAATAGTCAGACGGGAGTAAATAAAGCATGCCTAAGTATCGTTCCGCCACCACCACTCATGGCCGCAATATGGCCGGGGCTCGCGCATTGTGGCGCGCCACCGGGATGACCGACGCCGATTTCGGTAAGCCGATTATTGCCGTTGTAAACTCGTTTACCCAGTTCGTGCCGGGCCACGTGCACCTGCGCGATCTCGGTAAACTGGTTGCCGAGCAAATTGAAGCCTCAGGCGGCGTTGCCAAAGAGTTCAACACCATTGCGGTGGATGATGGTATCGCGATGGGCCACGGGGGGATGCTTTATTCACTGCCGTCTCGCGAACTGATCGCCGATTCAGTGGAGTATATGGTGAACGCCCACTGCGCCGATGCGATGGTCTGTATCTCCAACTGCGACAAAATCACCCCAGGGATGCTGATGGCCTCCCTACGCCTGAATATTCCGGTGATTTTTGTTTCCGGCGGCCCGATGGAAGCTGGCAAAACCAAGCTGTCCGACAAAATCATCAAACTCGACCTGGTCGATGCAATGATTCAGGGCGCCGACCCGAAAGTGTCCGACGAGCAGAGCGAGCAGGTTGAACGTTCTGCCTGCCCGACCTGCGGTTCTTGTTCTGGGATGTTTACCGCCAACTCGATGAACTGCCTGACCGAAGCGCTGGGTCTGTCGCAGCCGGGTAACGGCTCGCTGCTGGCGACCCACGCCGACCGTAAACAACTGTTCCTCAATGCTGGTGCGCGCATCGTTGAGCTGACCAAACGCTACTACGAACAGGATGACGCTTCGGCGCTGCCGCGTAATATCGCCAGCAAGGCGGCGTTTGAAAACGCCATGACGCTGGATATCGCCATGGGCGGCTCCACCAACACCGTTCTGCATCTGCTGGCTGCCGCGCAGGAAGCGGAAATCGACTTCACCATGAGTGATATCGATAAGCTGTCCCGCAAAGTGCCGCAGCTGTGTAAAGTCGCGCCGAGTACGCAAAAATACCATATGGAAGACGTCCACCGTGCGGGCGGTGTGCTGGGGATTCTGGGCGAACTGGACAGAGCGGGGTTGCTTAACCGTGATGTGAAAAACGTACTGGGTCTGACGCTGCCACAAACGCTCGATCGTTATGACATTATGCTGACTAAAGACGACGCGGTAAAAAACATGTTCCGCGCTGGCCCGGCTGGGATTCGTACGACGCAGGCTTTCTCGCAGGATTGCCGCTGGGACTCTCTGGATGACGATCGCGCGGAAGGCTGTATCCGCTCGCTGGAACACGCCTATAGCAAAGACGGCGGTCTGGCAGTGCTGTACGGCAACTTTGCCGAAAACGGCTGTATCGTAAAAACCGCTGGCGTCGATGACAGCATCCTCAAATTTACCGGCCCGGCGAAAGTGTACGAAAGCCAGGACGACGCGGTAGACGCTATTCTCGGCGGCAAAGTGGTGGCTGGCGACGTGGTGGTGATTCGCTACGAAGGGCCGAAAGGCGGGCCAGGGATGCAGGAAATGCTCTATCCGACCACTTTCCTGAAATCAATGGGTCTTGGCAAAGCCTGCGCGCTGATTACCGACGGTCGTTTCTCTGGCGGTACATCTGGCCTCTCTATCGGCCACGTTTCACCGGAAGCAGCAAGCGGCGGCAATATTGCGATTATCGAAGACGGCGATTTGATTGAAATTGATATTCCAAATCGTGGCATTCAACTGCAACTGAGTGAGCAGGAAATCGCTGCCCGTCGCGAAGCTCAGGAAGCCCGTGGTGACAAAGCCTGGACACCAAAAGATCGTCAGCGTCAGGTCTCCTTTGCATTGCGCGCTTACGCAAGCCTGGCGACCAGCGCCGACAAAGGTGCGGTACGTGATAAATCGAAGCTGGGGGGATAACCATTATGGCGGATTCACAACCCCTGTCCGGCACTCCTGAGGGAGCCGAATATCTCAGAGCGGTGCTGCGCGCACCGGTCTACGAAGCGGCGCAGGTGACGCCGCTTCAAAAAATGGAAAAACTCTCGTCTCGCCTCGACAACGTTATCCTGGTGAAGCGCGAAGACCGACAGCCGGTGCATAGCTTCAAACTGCGCGGCGCTTACGCGATGATGGCGAGGCTAACGGAAGAACAAAAAGCGCACGGCGTGATCACCGCTTCGGCGGGCAACCACGCGCAGGGCGTGGCGTTCTCGTCCGCGCGTCTTGGGGTGAAAGCGTTGATCGTGATGCCGACGGCAACAGCCGACATCAAAGTGGATGCGGTGCGCGGTTTTGGCGGCGAAGTGCTGCTGCACGGCGCGAACTTTGATGAGGCCAAAGCCAAAGCGATTGAGCTTTCGCGCCAGCAGGGTTTCACCTGGGTTCCACCGTTCGATCATCCGATGGTGATTGCCGGACAAGGCACACTGGCGCTGGAACTGCTCCAGCAGGATGCGCACCTCGACCGCGTATTTGTGCCGGTGGGCGGTGGGGGTTTAGCGGCAGGTGTAGCGGTATTAATCAAGCAACTGATGCCGCAAATCAAAGTGATTGCCGTTGAAGCCGAAGATTCTGCTTGTCTGAAAGCCGCGCTGGAAGCTGGCCAGCCGGTGGATCTCCCGCGCGTCGGGCTGTTTGCTGAGGGTGTGGCGGTCAAGCGTATTGGTGATGAGACTTTCCGCCTGTGTCAGGAATACCTTGATGACATTATCACCGTTGATAGCGATGCGATTTGCGCGGCGATGAAGGATCTGTTTGAGGACGTGCGTGCGGTGGCAGAACCGTCAGGCGCGTTGGCGCTGGCGGGAATGAAAAAATACATCGCCCAGCATAACATTCGTGGTGAACGCCTGGCGCACGTGCTTTCCGGTGCGAACGTTAATTTCCACGGCCTGCGCTATGTGTCTGAACGTTGTGAGCTGGGCGAACAGCGCGAAGCACTGCTGGCGGTGACCATTCCAGAAGAGAAGGGCAGTTTCCTGAAATTCTGCCAACTGCTGGGGGGGCGTTCGGTAACGGAGTTTAACTACCGCTTTGCCAGTGCCAAAGATGCCTGCATTTTTGTCGGTGTGCGCCTGAGCCGTGGGCTGGAAGAGCGCAAAGAGATCCTCAATCTGCTCCAGGACGGCGGCTACAGTGTGGTGGATCTTTCCGATGACGAAATGGCGAAGCTGCATGTGCGCTATATGGTCGGCGGGCGTCCGTCAAAACCTTTGCAGGAGCGGCTGTACAGTTTCGAGTTTCCTGAATCGCCGGGGGCGTTGCTCAAATTCCTGCACACGCTGGGGACGCCCTGGAACATTTCGCTGTTCCACTATCGTAGTCACGGAACTGACTACGGGCGCGTACTGGCGGCGTTTGAGTTGGGCGAGAATGAGCCGGACTTTGAAACCCGA
The DNA here is from genome assembly GCA_051656825.1 of Kluyvera sp. GTDB lineage: Bacteria > Pseudomonadota > Gammaproteobacteria > Enterobacterales > Enterobacteriaceae > Kluyvera. The sequence goes on along the minus strand of JBOFJM010000608.1, from coordinate 6,175 downwards.
CTCCACGAACTGGGTTACGATTGTCATAACGAAACCAATAACCCCGCGTTCCGCTTTTTCCTCGCGGGATAATTGCCGCTTAACGGGAGATAACCTGTCCGGGTTATCTCCCGTTCTCCTTTTTATTTGTCGTAACCCGCCAAATTATTTCGCTGCCAACGAATCTCAACGATAAAAATGTGACGTAATTCATAATAAAACGCTCACCGCGTTGCGCCAGTCTGCGCACATCTTTTGGGGGCAATATTTGTCGCCCGCTTTCTGCTCGTGAATTAATATTGTCTCTAGTTAATTCTTAGCGGTTAGAGAGGATATTCGGATGAGAATGGATATAGTTGATGCCCCGAATGAAAGTGCGCAAGGATGTGAATATTTTACGCCTCAGCTCACATTTCTGGATAAACATTATAATAATTCGACGGACTTTTTTTCTTCGATATTTTTGCTGCTGAAAGAGCAAGGCTATGTCCGGGACTCTTTTCTTGACGCCATCATCGCCCGTGAAAAGGCCTACCCTACCGCGCTGCCAACGCTGCCGGTGGCCATCGCGCTTCCTCATACCGACCCTCAGCACGTTATTCGCCCCTTTATCTCCGTAACGCGGCTGTCTACGCCCATTGCCTGGCAGGAAATGGGCAATGATGACAATACGCTTTATGTTCATTTCATTGTTTTACTTGGTTTTGTTGACCACAGTAGCCACCTGACAGCGCTGCAAAAGCTCATGGACTGCCTTGCGGATGAAGAGGTTGTCCAGGCCCTACGCGAAATAGACGATGTAGAAACCTTTCTCTGTACCCTCACATCAAGACTGCAATTAGATAAGGATTTATAAGATGAAAAAAGTCATTGTTGCATGTGGAAGCGGCGTTGCTACCTCACAAACGGTTGCCAGTAAAGTGACCCGCTTATTGAATGAACGTCAGCAGTCGCATATCAAAGTTGAAGTCATCGACCTGAAATCGCTTGATAGTCATATAAAAGACAGCGCGGCTTATATCGCCATTACCAAAGTTGATAAGCAATATTCTATCCCAGTAATTAATGGAATTGCCTTTCTGACCGGCATGGGGATGGAGCAGGAATTACAAAAGGTTATTGATGCCTGTAAATAAGGTGTAGCTCTTTAATCCGTATAATTATTTTAGTGGAGAAGTGCTATGGACTTTCTTGGTGTAGTCATAAATTATATTCTGAATTTAGGCGCGCCGGTTTTTGTGCCCTTTATTATGTTATTAGCTGGGCTGGTGGTGCGGATGAAATTCCGCGATGCGGCCTCGGCGGCCATCACGCTGGGCGTCGCCTTCGTCGGAATGAGCATGTTGATTGGCTTTATGGTTGATGCCATCGGTGTTGCCGCGCAGACCATGATGAACCGTACCGGCATGGAGCTAAGTATCGTCGACGGTGGCTGGACCACAATGGCGAATATCTCCTGGGCCTGGCCTTACGCATTTGCCATGTTCCCGCTTCAGGTTGGCGTCAACATTGTGATGTTGATGCTGAACAAGACCAATACCTTCAACGCCGACCTCTGGAACGTGTGGGGGAAAATCTTTACCGCATTTATCGTGGTGAGCGTTACCACCCCATTGTTTGGTCCAGTCTGGAGTTTAGTACTGGCGTTCTTCGTTGCCGCTTTCCAGATCATTATGGAACTGAATGCGGGGGATATTCACCAGCATCGTATCGAGAAGCTCACGGGGATCCCAGGGGTGACCTGTACGCACCGTATGGTCTTCTTTGGTGCCATCTATTACCCGTTCGATCTGCTGCTGCGCAAAATTCCGGTCTGCAATAAGCCGATGGATGCCAGCGCGCTGCGTGCCAAAGTCGGTGTCTTTGCCGAAAACCACATCATTGGTTTTATTCTAGGGATCCTGTTTGGGGTGATTGCAGGCTACAGCGTCGCGAAAACGTTGATGTTGGGTGTGCAGGCCTCAACGGCGCTGGTGCTATTCCCGATGATCTCCAAACTCTTTATGCAGGCGCTGTCGCCGATCTCTGAAGCTATCAGCGACTATATGAACAAGAAATTCTCCGGACGTAAGCTGTTCGTAGGTATCGACTGGCCGTTTATGGGCGGTGCGAGCGAGATCTGGTTTGCCATTATCGTCGCCATCCCGTTCACCCTGCTGTGGGCACTGATTCTGCCGGGAAATAAGATCCTGCCGTTTGCCGGCATCATCAATATTGCGCTGATTGTTCCGGCCTATCTGGTGACGCGCTGCGCATGGTTATCCTGAGCATTATTGGCGTGCCGTTCTTCCTGTTCGTGGGTACGCAGTTTGCGCCAATGATTACCGACCTCGGGCTGGCCACTAAAGCGATCACCATCCCGGCAGGGCAGCTGATTTCGAACAGCTCGATTGATGCGCCAGTCTTCACCTATGCCTTCTCCTTCCTTTTCAAATTCCTGGAAGGCAACGTTATCCCGTTGGTCTTCGCGCTGTGGCTATTTCTTCTATTCCCGCGAACTGCGTCGTGAAAGCAATCTGGCACAGCAGGAAGCCGAGCAGCAGCAGGCGTAATTCTGGGGTTTATGTTCATGTCTGGCGGCAGGCGTCGCCGCCAGGCTTTTCATTGCAGGAGAGTTGGCATGGCTATGGATAAACGCGTAGTTGCAGTGCTGGATGCCATTGTGAACGACCCCGGCATCACAGGGACGAAGCTTGAAGAGCAGTTTTGCCTGACGCGCAAACAGCTGAGCTATACGCTGAAAAAGGTGAATGACTATCTGGAGTCGAACCACTTCGACCGGATCAACCGGCTGAAAACCGGGAAGCTGCATATCCCGCGCCATGTGATTGAACATTTTCGCCAGAATCAGACCTCTGAAACCGAGCACCGCTATCTCTACTCGGAAGAAGAGCGTGGACAGATGATTATCTTTTTGCTGCTGACCCGTAACGAACGACTGTCATTGCTACATCTCTCCTCTTCGCTGGGCGTTAGCCAGAATACGATTATCAATGACCTGAAAAAGGTACGAGCTGAGGTTATCGAGCACGGGCTAGAGATAAGCTACGACCGGGGCAACGGCTACCATATTCTTGGTGAGGAGATGGAAAAACGCTATCTGTTGCTGAACTGTTTACGTCGGGTGCTGGAAATTCCGGTCGCAAAAAATATTCTCGCCCACTACAACAACGTGATGAGCGACTATCTGGAAAAGGTCGGCAATGTTTTCAGCGAAATTGAAAAACGCTTTAAAATTCAGTTTACCGATCGTCAGCTTCAGGAGCTTATTTATTTTATCTGCTTTGTCCTGCACCGTATTGATTCAGGAAAATGCCTGGTCAATATCCCGAGCAGCTATGCCGATATTATTGGCAGCAGAGAATTTGCCCTGATGCAGAGCGTTATCAGTAAAATCAATATCAATAGCGAAAATGAACTGGTTTTCCTGACCGCGCTGATCCAAAGCTCCAATATTCAAAGAATTGCTGATAAATATTTTCACCTGGATACGCTGTTGCTTGAAAGCGTAGTGGTGGTAGTCGACAACTTTGAAAAAATAAGCTGTGTCACCATCAAAGAAAAAAATGAGCTGATTGAAAAAATCTATCAGCACTGGAAACCGGCCTATTACCGTATTCGCTATCACCTGACCAATACCAGCAGCGTTTACGATCTGGTAGTGAAAGAGTTCAGCCATCTGCACGAGATGGTTCGCCGTGCGGCGGTGCCGTTCGAGACGGTGCTGCACTGCGAAATCCCCGATGAGGAGATGGCGTTTCTGACGGTGCTCTTTGGTGGCTGGCTGACCCGTGAAGGGGTTATCCATCAGATTAAGCTACAGAAAACGGCGGTAGTGGTGTGCGAAAACAGCGCCACGATTTCTACCTATCTGTTCCTGACGCTGCAGGTGCTGTTCCCGGAGCTGCACTTTACCGAAGTGATATCACGGCGCGAGTTTGAGCGCTATACCGGACATTACGACGTGGTCTTTTCGACCACGCATTTGAACACCAGCAAGATGGTGTTTGTGGTGAATCCGTCCATCAGCAGCATTCACAAAAGTGCGTTCCGCAATCATGTGATCAGTGCGCTGCAGGGCGTGGACCCGAATATCATTCAGATAGAACAGTTGCTGCTTATCTTCGAGCGCTTCGGCAATATCATCGATCACAAAGGGCTACAGCGCGCGCTCGCCAGCTACATCTATGATGAGAACAGCGCCGCGAGCGCGGCGGGCAACATTGAACCGCCGACGCCGTCGCTGACGGACTTGCTGCAGCGCGAACACGTTCAGTTTGCCACTTTGCTGCCCAGTGACTGGCAGCAGGCTATTACCGAGGCTTCAGCATCGCTACTGGAACGCGGGGTGATAGAACCGCGCTACCTGCAAATTATGCTGAATAAGATCGCCGATGAGCAGCCCTATATCATGCTGGCTGACGGTGTGATTATCGCCCATGCGGGCGTCGATGATGGTGCGCTGGAAACGGGGATGACGCTATTACGCCTGCCTTCAAAGATTGATTTCGCCGGTTATATGCAGGCCGATATTATTATCGTTCTGGCGACGAATAATCCGCAAAAGCATCTTAAGGCGCTCGCGCAATTAAATGAATTTCTCGAATTCTATGATGGCGGCAATGTTATTCGCCGCGCACAGGATGAATATGCACTGATAAATGAATTTGTCCGTCATTCGTAATCATTAATTAAACGCCGTTGCAGATTAAAAGCTGCAACGTTATTTCCCGGCAATCATTGTCGCGACATCGCTCGTCCCTATAACCGTATACAGGATAAATATTATGTTAGACATTCAGAAAAAACACGTCGTTGAAATGGCCAGAACCGCTCAGCAATGGGGACTCTGTAAGCATAAAGCGGGTAATTCCAGCGTACGGGATAAAGAGACGGGGCTTATTCTGGTGACCCCAACCACTATCGACAAAATGCATTTAACGCCGCGCGATATCGTGGTGATGGACATTGAAGCCAACGTGATTGAAAGCGAGGCGGGATTGCGCCCAACCAGCGAATGCCTGATGCATATCGAGATTTATAAAGCGCGCCCGGACGTGTTCGCGATTTCTCACACGCACTCCCTCTACGCGACCTCTTTTGCCGTGCTGAATAAGCCCATCCCGGCGGTGGTGTACGAGTGCGCCATTCTTAACCTGAAAGACGGGGTGATCCCAGTCGCGCCGTACGGTCGCCCCGGTACGCCAGCACTTTCCGAGAGCGTGATCAAACCTATCAAGCGTGCCGATGCCATCCTGATGGAAAAACATGGCGCGATCGGCGTGGATAAAGACCCGTACGAAGCGGTGCTGAAATCCGCTTATCTGGAGGAGATGGCGCAGATTTACTACCACGCGCTGGTGATTAACGGCGGTAAGGAACCTGAATCCTTCGCCCCGGAAGAGCTTCAGCGCTGGGCCTATCCGTCACAGATCAAATTTGCCCGCTAATTGACGCGCCCGCCCGTACGGGCGGGATATTCATGGAGAGAACGCATGAAAAAATTTCTGAATCAGGCGGAGGACTTTATCCCGGAGATGCTGGAAGGCATCTATCTGGCGCACCCCGATAAATTCCGCTTTGTGAATGAGGATCTGCACTGCCTTGCCACGGCGCGACCGGCGCCCGGCAAAGTGGGGATTGTTACCGGCGGCGGCTCCGGACACCTGCCGCTGTTCCTCGGCTACGTGGGGCAGGGGATGCTGGACGGCTGCGCCATTGGTGATGTGTTCCAGTCACCGTCGCCGGAGCAAATTCTGGCCGTCACGCAGGCGGTAGACAGCGGTGCGGGCGTGCTCTACCTGTACGGCAATTACAATGGCGATATCTTCAATTTTGACATGGCGGCGGAAATGGCCGACATGGAGAACGACATCCGAATTTGCACGGTCGTTGCCGCCGATGATTCCGCCGGTGCCCTGCCGGGCAATGGTGCCACCACGCGACGCGGCGTGGCGGGGATTTTCTTCGTCTACAAATGTGCTGGCGCATCGGCCGCCAGAATGGACGACCTCGATACCGTCCAGCGTATCGCGCAGAAGTCTGGGGATCGCGTGCGGACGCTGGGGGTGGCGCTGTCGCCGTGCATCGTGCCGCGTATCGGTAAGCCGGGCTTTCATATTGGCGACAACGAGATGGAAATCGGCATGGGTATCCATGGCGAAAGTGGCATCCGTCGCGGGTCGCAACTGAGTGC
>JBOFJM010000607.1:0-2279 GCA_051656825.1 Kluyvera sp. | reverse complement strand
CGTCATTTCCGCCGCAATTTTCTCTGCTGCCATAATAATCGGCGCATTGATATTAGCGGTGGGGACGCGCGGCAGGATAGAACCGTCCACGATGCGCAATTTTGATAGCCCATGCACTCGTCCTTGATTATCCGTTACCGCCATCTCATCGCTGCCCATCCGGCAGGTACTGCTGGGATGGTGCTCGGTATTTGCCACTCGCCGCAGCCAGGTTTCGATTTCCGCATCGCTTGCCGCCAGCGTCGGTGTATCGACAAAGCCGCTCAGATATCCCGACCAGGCCGGTTGATGCACCATTTCCAGCGTTTTCCTGATTCCCTGAACCATCTCGGTGATATCTCGTCGGTCGGTCAGATAATTAAAGCGAATAACCGGCTTTTGACGGGGATCGGCGGAACGTAACGACACCGAACCCCGGCTGTAAGGGCGCATCTGGCTAACGAAATACTGGAACCCATCGGCAATATGCACTTTCCCTGACTGGAAATCGGCAAGGAACGGCAGAAATTCGTGCTGCATATTGATGTAGTCAACTTCGTCGCTGCTCTTAAAAAATGCCCCGACCTCAAAGAAATTGGTCGCCCCCAGACCTGATTTAAAGCACGACCATTCAGCACCCAGCTTTAGGCGTCCCAGCATATTTAACTGTTTACAGATAGAGACTCCTTTCGGCGCACGAAAGCGCAACGGGGCGACCACATGATCCTGTAAACAGGCCCCAACGCCGGGGAGGTGCGCCACCGACGGAATATTATGTTCAGCCAGGTGCTCACGGTCGCCAACGCCGGAAAGCAATAGCAGGTGCGGCGAGCCGATACTGCCAGCACAGAGGATGACTTCTCTGGAGGCATGAATAACCTGGCGGGTGTCGCCGTGTTGCAGCGTCACACCGGTCGCGGTAGTTCCGTTAAAGTTGATTCGCTCCACCAGGCAGCCAGTCATTACTGTCAGGTTCGGGCGGTCGGCGACCGGTTTGAGATAGGCGAGACTGGTGCTGCAACGCACGCCCTTGCGAATGGTCGCCTGTGTCACGTGCACGCCTTCCTGCGAGCCGCTGTTATAGTCGCCAGCGTTTTGCAGGCCGAATTGTTGCCCGGCTTCAAGAAAACGTTGATACAACGGGTGGTCGGCTTTACTGCGCGTAACCGAGATAGGCCCCTTGCCACCGCGTTCGGGGTCACGGCCTTCCTCAAAGTTCTCCAGTTTTTTGAAGTACGGCAGACAGTCGGCAAAATCCCAGCCGCTGACGCCCAGGTTTTTCCAGTTATCGTAGTCATTACGGTGGCCACGGACATGTACCATGCCGTTGATTGATGAGCTTCCGCCCAGGCAGCGACCGCGCGCCTGGCCAATTGTCCGGCCGCTGAGTTCCGGCTCTGGCTCGCTTTCAAATTTCCAGTTATAGACGTCGCTCTCAATTGGAAACGTCAGCGCCGCAGGCATTCTGATAAAAATGCTGTTATCCCGGGGGCCTGCTTCAATCAGGCAGACTCGGACGTTAGGGTTCGCCGTCAGCCTGTTAGCCATGACGCATCCTGCTGAACCTGCGCCAATCACCAGATAATCGAATTCCTGAATATGCTCAACCATGTTTTTAACCTGACTATTATGACTTAACGGATAGGGATTGTGGTCGGGACGATGACGCGATGCGGGTTTGCTCGGGTTCATTGGCGACAACATATAAAGAGAGGGCTTCCCAGCGGCGCTGACCGCTGCTTTTCAGCTTATACAGACGCCATAAGCCGATGAACATTAACAGCACAAAAGCGAGGGGCGCATAGCCGACTGGCGGCTCCGGCAGTGGGAACAGCGAATAGTAAAGTACGCACAGCAGCACAGCGCTGGAAAACAGCGGGAACAGAATATGCATTGTGATGCTCAGGGATTTGCGCATGGTGGTGGTGAAGAAACGCATCACGCCGATGTTGCCCATAATGTACACGAAGACATAAATAATGGTGGCGAGCGTCGCCAGCATAAAGAACACCCGATCCGGGGCGACAAGAGAACCGACGAACAGGCCTATCGCCAGGCTTAACAAGGTCTGGGTAAGGATTGCCATGTGCGGAGTGCGGTGCTTCGGGTGAACCTTTTGCAGCCATTTCGGCATGGTTTCTGATCGTGCCATAGCGTACCAGTTACGCGTTGCATCCACGGTGCAGGCAATGCAAACGGCGATGCCGGAGTTCAGTAGCGCCAGCAATACCAACACCCAGGCCGGCCCCCACAGACGATGCGCGACGGTCAGCGCGGGGTTATCGGTTGCGGAACCCCGC
>JBOFJM010000606.1:0-4562 GCA_051656825.1 Kluyvera sp. | reverse complement strand
ATAAGGGATAACTGTGGCAACCTGCGTTTGTTGCAACATCACCTCAGACAGCCATACTTTGTAAGGCGTCTTTTCAATTTGCCAGGGCAGTGTTTTGCGCCCGTATTTGTCGTACCACTCCAGCACCTGGGCTGAAAATTGAGAGGCTTGCATGGTCAAGGCAGGGATTCCGCTATCGTGCTATTTGGGGCACAAATTGCAGCACAGCGACACTATGCTGTAAACAGGAACTTTCCGGTGCTTGCATCCGGCAACTAACTTTGGATAATGCCCGTTTCCCGAACACTCTCACAAGCAGACTTAATTTTTATGAAAAACGACGTCATTTCACCGGAATTTGATGAAAACGGCCGCCCGCTGCGCCGCATTCGTAGCTTTGTTCGTCGCCAGGGGCGGCTGACTAAAGGGCAGGAACACGCGCTGGAAAACTACTGGCCGGTGATGGGCGTTGAGTTCAGCGAAGAACCTGTCGATTTTGGCGACCTGTTTGGTCGCGACGCACCGGTTACGCTGGAAATCGGTTTTGGGATGGGCGCTTCGCTGGTGGCGATGGCGAAAGCCCGCCCGGAGCAAAACTTCCTCGGCATTGAAGTGCACTCACCGGGCGTCGGCGCGTGCCTGGCATCGGCGCATGAAGAGGGCGTCGATAACCTGCGCGTGATGTGCCACGATGCGGTAGACGTGCTGCACAAGATGATCCCGGACAACTCCCTGAACATGGTGCAGCTCTTTTTCCCTGACCCGTGGCACAAAGCGCGTCATAATAAACGCCGTATCGTTCAGGTACCGTTTGCCGAGCTGGTGAAAAGCAAGCTGAAGCTGGGCGGCGTGTTCCACATGGCAACCGACTGGGAAGCCTATGCCGAACACATGCTGGAAGTGATGTCTTCCATTGACGGGTATCAGAACCTGTCTGAGAGTAAAGATTACGTACCGCGCCCAGAATCGCGCCCGGTAACCAAATTTGAACAGCGTGGTCATCGTCTTGGCCACGGCGTATGGGACTTAATGTTCGAGAGGGTGAAATAAATGGCAAAGAATCGTAGCCGTCGTTTGCGTAAAAAAATGCACATCGATGAGTTTCAGGAAATCGGCTTCTCCGTTGCGTGGCGTTTCCCTGAAGGTACTAGTGCAGAGCAGGTAGATAGCCTGGTCGATCAGTTTATCGACGAAGTGATCGAGCCGAACAAACTGGCCTTCGACGGCAGTGGCTATCTGGCATGGGAAGGGCTGATTTGCACCCAGGAAATTGGTAAGTGCACTGAGGAACATCAGGCTCTGGTACGTAAATGGCTTGAAGACCGCAAATTCGAAGAAGTCCGCACCAGCGAACTTTTCGACGTTTGGTGGGACTAATTAAGCATCCGGGGCCAGCATTTGCTGGCCCGATTTGTCTTGAGGGAAAGTTATGATGCGTAAAACGCTGCTGGCGGCAGCTCTCACATTCACGGCGATGGCCGCCCATGCAGATTACCAGTGCAGCGTTACGCCGCGCGATGACGTGGTACTTAACCCGCAAACCGTGCAGGTGAAAGGCGAAAACGGCAATCTCATTATCACCCCCAACGGCGATGTCACTTTTAACGGTAAAGCCTACACGCTCACCGCCGCGCAGCGCGAGCAGGCTAAAGATTACCAGGCTGAACTGCGTAGCGCGTTGCCGTGGATTGACCAGGGCGCACTGAGCCGCGTCGAGAAAGGCCGCGTCGCGTTAGATAAAATCATTGCCAAAGAGGTGGGTGAAAACAGCAATATGCGCGGTCGCCTGACCAAGCTTGATGCCCAGCTCAAAACGCAGATGAACCGCATTATTGAGCATCGTAGCGATGGCCTGACTTTCCACTATAAAGCTATCGACCAGGTTCGCGCCGACGGCCAGCAGTTGGTCAACCAGGCGATGGGCGGCATTCTCCAGGACAGCATTAATGAAATGGGGGCGAAAGCGGTGCTGAAAGGCGGCGGCAACCCATTGCAGGGGGGGCTGGGCAGTTTGGGTGGCCTGCAAACGGCTATCCAGAACGAGTGGAAAAACCAGGAGGCTGATTTCCAGGCCTTTGGGAAAGATGTCTGTAACCGCGTAGTGTCGCTGGAAGACAGCCGCAAAGCGCTGGTCAGCACACTGAAATAATTTGTCTTGCCCGGTCGCTATTTCGCTACCGGGCTCGCTTTCTGTAAGAATTCAGATTCTGTTTAGCCGGGTTTACGCACGTTGTTCCGTATGATGGTTTTTTACTCATTAAACGGAATTGATTGATGAAACTCGCCGCACTCCTCCTTTTATGCTGCTCGCTGCCAGCCCTTGCCGATAGTAATACGCCCACTGATGAGGTCATCAAACAACAGTTTGCTGAGCAATCTGACGGCATTCTACGACTCAATAATCTCTCCTTACGCCAGCTTAGCGCCGTTGGTAATCAGGCGACGTATTCAATAGAAGGTGACGTAGCCTCGACGGATAACCTCTATTCGATGGTCGGAATGGCGGCTGATTATCTGTTCTATGAGCGAACCTGGTTTAAAGGGCAGCCGGTAAAATTCTCCGCCATGATGACCGCCGTGGGAACGCAGGGTTCTGGCTGGCGAACGGAGTTTTTCTCCATGCAGATGGCGGCGAAAAATACCGGTCGCCCCTTTAGCGAGCGGGAAGATTTGAGCAAAATTTTGGTTATCAACGACAGCCGTTTTATGTCTCAATTCGCGGCGTTGGATAAACGCTTTGCTGAAGGCGCCGCCACGCTACAAAAGCAGCAAGCGCAGCAAGAAACGCTGGAGAAAGAGCTGGCGAAGCTTGATAAGCAGCTTAATGGCGCCTGGAGTACCGATGCCAACGGCAAGCCGAGCGATCGCAGCACGGTGCAGCAAGAAATGCTGGAAAAAATGTACGCCGTTGACCGGCAAAATGACCCGCTGAAATTTGAAAATCACTACAACCAAACCGTCTATGAGCCAGCGCTTGCGGAGTGCCAGAAAAAACCAGACTGTGATTCCGCGCGGCTGCGCACTGCACGAGATGCGGCGCTGGCAAAACAGAAGGATGACTATTATCGCCAGCACAAAATGATGAGCGACAACATCAAACAGGCGATGGAGAAGGGGGATAAAAATAATGAGCCGCTGCGTAAAAAGCAGGGCGAGTTGCGAAGCCAACTGGTGGCGCTGGATAACAGCAGCAGCGAGCTGGCACGGGAAAGTAAGCGTTGGAGAGAGGGCGTTGACGACATGCGCCGCAAGGGCATTATTCACTAAACCCCATATACAGGGGAGGCGCGCCTCCCCCTGTGATAGCTTTACATCAGCCCCAATAATTGCGGGACAAACAGTGAGATTTGCGGAATATAGGCAATCATCATCAGCGCCACCAGCAGTGCCGCGTAGAACGGCAGCAGCGGCTTAATTAACTGCTGGATCTTCACCCCGGAAATTGAGCAGCCCACAAACAGCGCGCTCCCGACCGGCGGCGTCAGCAAACCAATGCACAGGTTTGCGACCATCATGATACCGAAATGCACTGGATTCATGCCCAGCTCCTCTGCGATAGGCAGGAAGATAGGGGTGAAGATCAGCACCGCCGGTGTCATATCCATAAAGATCCCGACAATCAACAGCACGATATTGATAAGCAGCAGGATAACCATTGGGTTTTCTGAGATGCCCATCAGCGTGTCGCTTATCATGTAAGGGATATCGGCATTGGTCATGGCCCACGACATGCCGACGGAAAAACCGATGAGCAGCAGGACGATAGACGTAGTCACCACTGATTCCAGAATCAGTTTGGGCAAGTCACGCCACTTCACTTCGCGATAGATAATGACCGACAGAATAAAGGTATATACCACCGCAATGGCGGAAGCCTCCGTCGCGGTGAAAATCCCGCCCAGAATACCGCCCATCACGATAATCACCAGCAGCAGGCTTGGCAGCGCATCTAAAAACGCCTTCGCCGCTTGCGCGCAGGTTGGGCGCTCAGACACCGGATAACCCCGGCGTTTGGCGATAATGGCGCATACCACCATAATCGACAGCCCCATCAGAATGCCGGGCAGGTAACCCGCCATGAACAGCGATGCCACCGAAACACCGCCCGCCGTGAGGGAAAAGACAATCAGCACGTTAGACGGCGGGATCAGCAGACCAGTAATGCACGACGAGACGTTAACCGCCGTGGAGAACGCCGGATCGTAGCCTTTCCTGGTCTGAATCGGATGCAGCGTGCCGCCAACGGCCGCCGCCGCAGCAACGGCGGAGCCAGAGATTGAACCAAACATCATGTTCGCGAGCACGTTAACGTGACCGAGCGAACCGGGTACGCGCCCGACCATCACCTGTGCCAGGTTTATCAGTCGTATCGCAATCCCGCCGCTGTTCATCAGCGTACCGGCAAAGATAAAGAACGGGATCGCCAGCAGGGCGAAGTTGTCGAGGCCATTTGCCAGACGCTGGGAAACGGTGATAACGGCGATATCCCACGGGAACATCAGCAGCATAGAAGCGACGGTGGCGATACCGATAGAAAACGAGATGGGCACGCCGATAAACACCAGCACAAAGAACGAACCAAA
>JBOFJM010000605.1:0-2835 GCA_051656825.1 Kluyvera sp. | reverse complement strand
ATGCCGCCGCTTAGGCCATAGTTAACCTGCCGGTAGTTACCGTTATCACTGACGTTGTAGCCCACATTCACGTTACCTTGTGCACCGTCATACTCCATGCTGGCAGCGCCGCTCTCGCTACTTCCCGGGTTCTGAATGCTCTGCTGAACGCTGTAGCTAAGGTTATTTTCAGCCAGCAATGTTCCGTTGATACCGGTGCTTTCCGTCTGGTTGTGTTTGTTATCGCTACTGCTGTTGAAGGTCGCGTAGGCGTTGTGATGTTCGCCAGTGATGTCATCACCATGCGACAACCACTGGCTCAACGGCATCGACATACTCAATGCGAGTATCTGGTCGCTTTGCGGTTCTCCCGGCGACTGGCTGTTGTTGTAGGACAGGCTCCATGAAATAACATCAATAGTATTGCTGTATCCCATCTGTAGTAGCGAGTTGGTTTCATCGGTATGCCAATAACTTTTCTTACTGGCCGTGATGAATAGCGATCCCCAATGTGCCAGCTGTTGAGAAATATTGAGCTGAATCTTGCCGCGCTTGGTGTAGTAGAGGTTGTAATAATCGGCCCAATTGACCTCGCCATTATCATCAACGCCCCCGTTATAACCCGTCATTTGTTTCCAGGCCGTTTCATCCAGGGTGTAGAAAGCAGAGGTCGAATATCGGTAGCCCAAAAGTTGCAGATGAGTGCCAAGTTGGCCGAGCGATTTCGCGTACAACAGGCGCAATGATTGCCCCTGATGACGGCTACCATCCGCCAGCGAGCTAGCGGCTTGCGTGATGTCCAGCGACAGCGCCCCACCGTCGCCCATATTGGCCCCGCTGCCTAAAGCAAACGCTTTATAGTGCGACGAAAGCTGGCTTCCACCATAGAGCGTAATCCCGTGTGCCAGCCCCCACATCAGCGTCGTTTGGGTGAATTTCACCGCATCTTGCTGGCTGCTATCACCGCGATATTCGGCCACCGTGGCGGTGTATTTCAGCCGCCCCTCTCGCTGCAAAATAGGCACTGCCGAATACGGCACACTGTAGCTGCTACTACTGCCGTCGGACTCTTTAACCTCAACAACTAAATCACCACTGGTCGCCGTGGGGTAAAGATCATTGATGGTGAACGCGCCGGGTGGGACGTAGCGCTGGTTGATGATGTAGCCATTTTGCCTGATAGTGACCTGCGCACTGCTTTTGGCAATACCATGAATAGTTGGCGCGAAGCCCTTCATGCTATCTGGCAGCATATTGTCATCCGAGGCGATTTGTATCCCCCGAAAAGGCAGGCTATCAAACACCGCTGACGGTGTGTAACTGTCGCCCGCCAGCAGCTCACTTTTTAGCCCAACAACGTCACGTTCCAGGTAAGTACTGATATGCTGCCAATCATTTTGATTGTCTTCACTGCTTGCGGTGTAATTCCAGGTCGAATAGTCACGTAGCCTCCAGGCTCCGAGATTCAATCCACTGTTAAGGCCAAGGAAATAACTATTATCCGTCGAGCCGCCTGCGCTGCGGTCACTGCTGTTCGACCCCGTAAAGGAATAATTCAACAGCAGTGCATTCACCCCTTCATCCCAACTTTTTGGCGAAACCTCGCCTCTGGCATTGTTCACCATCGCGGCCTGGGGAATGCTGATATTTAACCGAAGCTGGGCAAAATCAAAACGGGTAGCAGCCGCAGGAATAGCGGCAGCAATGTCCAGACACGTATCCGATGCCGCGTTTGCCAGTGCCGGTAGCGCTGGCACGTTAACCCCCATGGATTGCAGCATCGCAGGCGTCAGGCAGGCGCTAAGCCCGCTATCATCCAGCGGCGTTTCTCCGGGTTTTACGGCATAAAAATCAATATCACGGCTAGCTTGCAATACCTTGTTGAGATAGATATCGACATGATAAATACCTGGAGCCTGGTTGTTGTGCGAAAAAGTAGACAGATCGGCAACCGCCGAGGGATCATCAGACAAAAATGCGGGGTTAAAATAATTATCCGCCCAACTTTTTGGCAGGGTTAACGCGCCAGTCAGTGCCAGAGCAAGGCTCGTGAGCACAAATTTAGGGCGAGAATTCGAACGGCGCGTCATAGCATCAATATCCAGAGAGCATTAATTTATCGGGCAGGATTGTTTTGGTGTTGTCGCGCCAAAATCATTGACCGTCTGGAATACAACGCGGCCTGGAGGGGCACTCAGAGTTAACACACCTTTTGGCGGAACCATCGAATTAGCCAGTTTCTTGCCATTAACGTGTAATTCCACCAGCGAGACATAATATGGCGATGAATTTGACAGGGTTAATTGACCGGCTTCGTTATGGCAACGCAACGCTGCTGGAGCATCAATTGAAGGCGTCGGTAAATTATTTGGCCGAATGAACAGCTTAATCACACTCTGCGTAGCAATTTGTAGCGAATTGTTCGAGAGCTTATTTTTATCCACTGAAGGGATAGCTTTACTGTTCAGATAAAAAACGCTTTCTCTGTCCGCTGGCAGCGTTGGGCCAACGTACATAATTCGCAATATATTCTCTTTATTCGGCTGCATGACAAACAGCGGCGGCGTCACAATAAAATCAGGCGAACGGACGCCATCAGCATTTGCAACCCAGGACTGAATGAGAAAAACATTTTGGTGTGAAGAGTTAATCACCGGCAAAGAAACCTGCTTACTGCCCTGAGGATAAATAACGCGAGTAGAACCTAGTGCAATACCTCCCGCGTGCGCGGGCTGCGTCATGCTTAATGCGGCCAGAAGCAGCAGCTCTTGCATGATCTGTACTGTTTTTTTATTCATTCGTTAAATACTCAAATAACAGCGCAGTGGCGCTGCTGCTAAATATTCCTGGCAGCAG
>JBOFJM010000604.1:0-5658 GCA_051656825.1 Kluyvera sp. | reverse complement strand
GGGAGCCTTTGCTGTATGGGCTTAACCAGATGCAGTTGCGCAATAAAAAGCGCCGCCGTGAGTTGGGCAATCTGATTAAACGCTTTCGTAGCGGCGCCGAGTCGCTGCCGGATGCGGTGGTGCTGACCACCGAAGAAGGGGCGATTTTCTGGTGTAATGGTTTAGCCCAGCAGTTGCTGGGGCTACGCTGGCCCGACGATAGCGGGCAAAATATTCTTAACCTGCTGCGTTATCCCGAATTTACTCAACACCTCAAAAAGCGCGAATTTCTTAAACCGCTCAATTTAGTGCTCAATAATGGGCGTCATCTGGAAATTCGTATTATGCCGTATACCGACCGCCAACTGCTGATGGTGGCGCGTGACGTCACGCAAATGCATCAGTTAGAAGGGGCGCGGCGCAACTTCTTTGCCAACGTAAGCCATGAGTTGCGCACCCCGTTAACGGTGTTGCAGGGCTATCTGGAGATGATGCAAGAGCAGGTGCTGGAAGGGATGGTGCGCGAGAAAGCGTTGCATACCATGCGCGAGCAAACCCAGCGCATGGAAGGGCTGGTCAAACAACTGCTGACGCTTTCAAAAATTGAGGCATCACCAGTGTTGGCGTTAAACGAAACCATTGATGTGCCGCTGATGCTGCGCGTTGTGGAGCGGGAAGCGCAGACCCTCAGCCAGCATAAACATCAGTTCCAGTTTGATATTGACGACACGCTTACGGTGCTGGGTAATGAAGATCAACTGCGTAGCGCGATGTCGAACCTGGTGTATAACGCAGTAAACCATACCCCGGAAGGTACGTTGATTACCGTGCGTTGGCAGCGCACACCGCACGGTGCGCTGTTTAGCGTTGAGGATAACGGGCCGGGTATTTCGGCAGAGCACCTGCCACGGCTGACCGAGCGTTTTTACCGCGTGGATAAAGCGCGCTCAAGGCAAACCGGCGGCAGTGGGCTGGGGCTGGCTATCGTCAAACATGCGATTAGCCATCACGATAGCCGGCTGGATATCAGCAGTGAGCCGGGGAAAGGCTCGCGGTTTAGTTTTCTTCTGCCGGAACGTTTAATTGCCAAAAAAAGCGCCTGATCTGCTGCTTGTCAGATTAACTTTCCACAGACCAGCTTCGGCTGGTCTGTTTGCTTTGCAGTCAAGTAAACCGTTCCCGATTAACGAACGTGTGGTTAAAATTTGTTCGCATGATTAGCCGGATGTTTTTCGCAAATCCAGTTAATAAATCTAGCTGTTATTTCACTATCGATATAATCATCTGGTTTTACGATCCCGTGTTGCTTTAAAACGTTATAAGCGTTTAAATTGGCCCCTATGCAGTCGTAATCAGACTGCATATATGCGGTAAATCAAAAAACTATTCTTCTCAACGCCGCTAAGGGAGCATTTCCCTCTGAGTTTATTGTTGGTTTCCTCAGCATCATTCCGCAGGAACCAGCTTGATAAATTTGTTTTACAACACCACATCCATAGGCTGTAGTTATATATGACCCATCAATTAAAATCTCGCGACATCATCGCTCTGGGCTTTATGACCTTTGCGCTGTTTGTTGGCGCAGGCAATATCATCTTCCCTCCTATGGTTGGCCTCCAGGCTGGCTCCAACGTTTGGATTGCCGCGATTGGCTTTCTGATTACTGCTGTTGGCCTACCGGTGCTGACCGTGGTTGCGCTGGCGAAAGTGGGCGGCGGCGTTGATAGCCTGAGCACCCCGATTGGTAAAGTAGCAGGTGTACTGCTGGCAACCGTGTGTTACCTCGCCGTTGGGCCGCTGTTTGCTGCGCCGCGTACCGCGACCGTTTCGTTTGAAATTGGTATTGCGCCGTTAACCGGTGATGGGGCGATGCCGCTGTTTATCTACAGCCTTATCTATTTTGCGCTGGTGATTTTCGTTTCACTGTATCCGGGCAAACTGCTGGATACGGTCGGGAATTTCCTTGCTCCGATGAAAATCGTGGCGCTGGCAATTCTGTCTATCGCTGCGGTTATGTGGCCTGCTGGCCCAATTAGCCATGCGCTGGAAGCCTACCAGACAGCGCCGTTCTCTAACGGTTTCGTCAACGGCTACCTGACCATGGACACCATGGGCGCAATGGTCTTTGGTATTGTTATCGTGAATGCCGCGCGCTCTCGCGGGGTAACAGAATCTCGTCTGCTGACGCGCTATACCATTTGGGCTGGTTTAATGGCGGGTGTCGGTCTGACGCTGCTGTATCTGGCGCTGTTCCGCCTGGGGTCTGATAGCGCGACGCTGGTGGATCAGCAAGCCAACGGTGCGGCAATTCTTCATGCTTATGTGCAGCACACCTTTGGCGGCGCGGGTAGTTTCCTGCTGGCAGCGCTTATCTTTATCGCGTGTCTGGTGACGGCGGTTGGCCTGACTTGTGCGTGTGCCGAGTTCTTTGCGCAGTATCTGCCACTGTCTTATCGCACGTTAGTGTTTATCATGGGTCTGTTCTCAATGGCGGTTTCCAACCTGGGACTGAGCCACCTGATTCAGATTTCTATCCCTGTGCTGACGGCAATTTACCCGCCGTGTATCGTACTGGTGGTATTAAGTTTTACGCGCGGTTGGTGGCATAATAGCTCTCGCGTGATGGCTCCAGCGATGTTCATTAGCCTGGTCTTTGGTGTTATGGATGGCGTTAAAGCGTCGGCGATTGCTGATGTGCTGCCTGCGTGGGCGTCTCATCTGCCGATGTCTGAGCAGGGGCTGGCCTGGCTGCTGCCAACGGCTATTATGGCCGTGCTGGCGGGGATTTGGGATCGCACAGCGGGCCGACAAGTGGCCTCTAACGCGCACTAATTCGTTTTTGCACCGCGAAATTCAGGTTGCGCCAACTATGGCCTGATGTGTATAAAAACGGTGTTCAACCACGGGATATCATGTTCCGTGGTTTTTTATTTTTGGTATGACATGGCATTGGAAACGATGGAAAACAACAAGCTGAAGCGCGGGCTAAGTACCCGACACATTCGCTTTATGGCTCTTGGTTCGGCAATCGGTACGGGGTTGTTTTACGGCTCAGCTGATGCCATCAAAATGGCCGGGCCGAGCGTTCTGTTGGCCTATATTATTGGCGGCGTTGCCGCTTATATCATTATGCGTGCGCTGGGCGAAATGTCCGTGCATAACCCTTCCGCCAGCTCCTTCTCGCGCTATGCGCAGGATAACCTGGGGCCACTGGCGGGCTATATCACCGGCTGGACTTACTGCTTTGAAATCCTGATTGTGGCGATAGCCGATGTGACGGCGTTCGGCATCTATATGGGGGTTTGGTTCCCGGCGGTTCCGCACTGGATTTGGGTGCTCAGCGTGGTGCTGATTATCTGCGCTATCAACCTGATGAGCGTGAAGGTGTTCGGCGAGCTGGAGTTTTGGTTCTCGTTCTTTAAAGTCGCTACCATTATCGTGATGATTGTTGCTGGTTTCGGCATCATCATCTGGGGTATTGGTAACGGTGGGCAACCGACGGGGATTCATAACCTGTGGAGCAACGGCGGCTTCTTTAGCAACGGCTGGCTTGGCATGGTGATGTCGCTGCAAATGGTGATGTTTGCCTACGGCGGGATTGAAATTATTGGTATTACCGCCGGTGAAGCGAAAGACCCTGAGAAATCCATTCCGCGCGCGATTAACTCCGTGCCGATGCGTATTCTGGTGTTTTATGTCGGGACGCTGTTCGTCATTATGTCCATCTATCCGTGGAACCAGGTAGGCACTGACGGTAGCCCGTTTGTCCTGACATTCCAACATCTGGGCATCACTTTTGCGGCGAGCATCCTCAACTTTGTGGTGCTGACGGCGTCGCTTTCTGCGATTAACAGTGATGTTTTCGGCGTTGGTCGTATGCTGCACGGCATGGCCGAGCAGGGCAGCGCGCCGAAAGTGTTCGCCAAAACGTCACGCCGTGGTATTCCGTGGGTGACGGTCATGGTGATGACTATCGCCCTGCTGTTTGCGGTCTATCTTAACTACATCATGCCGGAAAACGTCTTCCTGGTGATTGCTTCGCTGGCGACGTTTGCCACCGTGTGGGTGTGGATTATGATTCTGCTGTCGCAGGTTGCCTTCCGTCGCCGTCTGTCGGCTGATGAAGTCAAAGCGCTGAAATTCAAAGTGCCTGGCGGGGTAACAACCACCGTTATTGGCCTGATTTTCCTCGTCTTTATCATCGGCCTGATTGGCTACCACCCGGATACCCGTATTTCACTGTACGTTGGTTTCGCGTGGATCTTGCTGCTGCTGGTGGGTTGGGCGATTAAAAGCCGCCGCCGTTAATACGCTGCATTTTTTGCTAAACCCGGCCTCGCGCCGGGTTTTTTTATCCCTGCAATCTGCGCCCCCGTCCTCCCCCTCATAAAAAAGTGAAAAAGAGGAGTAGGGTAAAATAGACGTATGGCAAGGTGGATTCATTTTGTACCTAGGGGATAAATGATGTTGAACGCCTGGCACTTGCCTGTTGCTCCCTTTATTAAGCAGCAGCAGGACAAACTGATTATTACGCTGTGGCTGCGCGGTGACGACCTGCCGCAGCGGGTGATAATGCGCGCTGAAGTGGATAACGAAGAGATGGCGCTGCCGATGCGCCGCAGCAGCAAAACCGTGGGGCACGATGTGGTGCAATGGCGTGGGGAAATTAGCCTGCATGAAGGGCAGCCGCGTCGGCGTTATGGCTTTAAGCTACTGTGGGCTGACCGCCAGCTATGGTTTGCGCCGCAGGGTTTTAGCGCCTATCCCCCGGCGAAGCTGGAACTGTTTGCCTATGACAGCCCGGATAACGGCCCACAGTGGGTGAGCGAGCAGATTTTCTACCAGATTTTCCCTGACCGTTTTGCCTGTAGCGCCTCTCGCGGGGGGCAGCAGGATAAGGTTTATCATCATTATGCCGCCGGGCACGATATTGTGCGCCGTGAGTGGCACGAACCGCTGACCGGCGAGGCGGGCGGTTCGACGTTTTATGGCGGTTGTCTTGACGGGATTAGCGAAAAGCTGCCATACCTGAAAAAACTGGGCGTGACCGCGCTGTATCTCAACCCCGTATTTACCGCCCCCAGCGTCCACAAATATGACACGGAGGATTACCGCCAGGTCGATCCCCAATTTGGTGGCAACGAGGCGCTGTTACGCCTGCGTCACAACACTCAGCGCGAGGGAATGCGCCTGATTCTCGACGGTGTGTTTAACCATAGCGGCGATACCCACGGCTGGTTTGACCGGCATAATCGCGGGAGCCAGGGGGCTTGCCATCATGCTGATTCGCCGTGGCGTGATTTCTACAGCTTCTCGCCAGAAGGCAAAGCGCTGGACTGGCTAGGCTACTCCAGCCTGCCCAAGCTGGATTACCAATCGGACGCGCTGGTTGAGGAAATTTATCGCGGTGAGGACAGCATCGTGCGCCATTGGCTAAAAGCGCCGTGGAATATGGACGGCTGGCGACTGGATGTGGTGCATATGCTGGGGGAAGCGGGGGGCGCGAAAAATAACCTCAAGCATGTCTCAGGGATCACTCAGGCGGCGAAAGCCGCGCGTGCCGATGCTTACGTGCTCGGCGAGCATTTTGGCGATGCGCGCCAGTGGCTACAGCAGGATGCTGAAGACGCGGCGATGAACTATCGCGGTTTTACCTTCCCATTGTGGGGATTCCTCGCG